>JBEGTA010000112.1:0-6206 GCA_041179665.1 Pseudomonadota bacterium | reverse complement strand
TTGGCACAACCGTCGAACTCGAGGATGAAAGCTCAGGCGAGTCGGTGACCTACCAAATCGTGGGTGAGGATGAGGCCGATTTGAAGCTGGGCTTGATCAACATCAGCAGCCCGATTGCCCGTGCCTTGATCGGCAAAGAAGAGGGTGATGTGGCCGAGGTGCAAGCCCCCGGCGGCGTTCGTCGCTACGAGATCGTAGGCGTTTCTTACATTTGAGCCGGTCGGTCAGAGCGCCGTCTGACGCGGCATTCTGACCTTCGGGGTGTCTCAGCCCAGTCAGTCGTGACGGCCTTTTTTGACCGATTTTTGCTTGGGTTTGGCTCGCTTGATCTGACCCCCCGCCGCCAAGCGTTGGTTGCCCAACACGCGGACCGTTTTGACTTCAGGGCGCTGACCGCCACGTGAGCTGTATTTCAGGATTTTGAAATCGCGTGGGCCAGCTTTGCGGTCTTCATCGATTTCTTTGATTTTTTCAGGTTGTGGCCGCCAAAGAATCAGCAACTTGCCAATGTGTTGAATGGGCGCAGCATTGAGCTGGTCTGCCAGTTGGACAAAGATCGCTTCGCGTGCAGCGCGGTCGTCACCCAGAACTCTGATTTTGATCAGGCCATGGGCGTTCAGGGCCGCTTCGGTTTCTTTGACGACGGCAGGCGTCAGACCATCTCCCCCGATCATGACGACGGGATCCAGGTGGTGGGCATCGGCGCGAAAGACTTTGCGCTCGGAAGGTGTGAGTTGAATTTGGGGCATACCCGTATTATCCCCGCAAGGACGCAGAAGAATGAAAGTCAAAACCAAAAGTAAAAAGGTCAACAAAGCATGGTTGAACGACCATGTGAATGACACCTATGTCAAATTGGCCATCAAAGAAGGCTACCGAGCCCGGGCGGTGTACAAGCTCAAGGAAATTGACGAAACCTTGGGCTTGATTCGGCCCGGCCATTTGGTGGTGGATTTGGGCTCTGCGCCGGGCGCGTGGAGTCAGTATCTGCGCCGACGCTTGTCGCCCGATGGAGCGGCCGTGGGAACCCTTAACGGAACGATCATTGCTTTGGATCTCTTGACGATGGCCCCGATTGAAGGGGTGCAGTTCATCCAAGGAGATTTTCGTGACAATGAAGTTGCAGCTCTCTTGGAAGAGGCCATGCAAGGCCGGCAGGCGGATGTGGTGGTGTCAGACATGGCGCCCAATTTGTCGGGCATTGAGTCCTCCGATGCGGCGCGCATCACCCACTTGATTGAACTGGCCGTCGAATTTGCCCAAAACCACATGAAGCCAGAAGGCGCTCTGGTGGTCAAAGTCTTCCACGGCAGCGGTTACAGCCAGATCGTGAAGATGTTCAAAGAAAACTTCAAGGTGGTCAAACCCATCAAGCCGAAAGCCTCCCGAGACAAGTCCTCGGAGACTTTTTTGGTGGGCATTGGGTTAAATTCACGGGATTGAAACATTAATTCCTCTATTTTTGAGGGCTAAACCTTCATCTTTTGCAGTTGACAACCTGCTGCAGGCCTAGAATAAGACCAGTCATTTTTTTCGATTGGAGCCTCTCTTGAATAACCCTTGGTTTTCCAAAATTGCCGTTTGGATGGTGATTGCCATGGTGCTGTTCACCTTGTTCAAGCAATTTGACAACCGTGGCGTCGCAGGTGCAAACGCCATTGGCTATTCAGATTTCCTCGAAGAGGTTCGCGGTAACCGCATCAAGAGCGCCACCATTTCCGAAAGTCCGGGTGGCACTGAAATTGTGGCCATCACCAACGACGATCGCCGCATCAAAACCACCGCCACTTACCTCGACCGAGGTTTGGTCGGTGACCTGATCAATGCCGGTGTCAAGTTCGATGTGAAGCCCCGTGAAGAAGGTTCTCTTTTGATGACCTTGTTGGTCAGCTGGGGCCCGATGCTGTTGTTGATTGGCGTCTGGGTTTATTTCATGCGCCAGATGCAAGGCGGTGGCAAGGGCGGTGCCTTCAGTTTTGGCAAATCCAAGGCGCGCATGCTGGACGAGAACAACAACCAAGTGACCTTTGCCGATGTCGCCGGTTGTGACGAAGCCAAAGAAGAAGTCAAAGAAGTCGTTGATTTCTTGAAAGACCCCCAGAAATTCCAGAAACTCGGGGGACGTATTCCCCGTGGTTTGTTGTTGGTGGGTCCACCCGGAACCGGTAAAACACTTTTGGCCAAAGGCATCGCCGGTGAAGCCAAAGTGCCGTTTTTCAGCATTTCGGGTTCTGACTTTGTCGAGATGTTCGTGGGCGTGGGCGCTGCACGTGTGCGCGACATGTTCGAAAACGCCAAAAAGAACGCACCTTGCATCATCTTCATCGATGAAATTGACGCTGTGGGTCGCCAGCGTGGTGCCGGTTTGGGCGGTGGCAATGATGAGCGTGAGCAAACACTCAACCAGATGCTGGTGGAGATGGATGGTTTTGAGACCAACCTGGGTGTGATTGTCGTGGCTGCGACCAACCGCCCGGACATTCTGGATGCTGCGTTGTTGCGCCCTGGTCGTTTTGACCGTCAGGTCTATGTCACCTTGCCCGATATTCGTGGCCGTGAGCAAATCCTCAATGTGCACATGCGCAAAGTGCCGATTGGCCAAGACGTGAAGGCCGATGTCATCGCGCGGGGCACGCCCGGCATGAGCGGGGCTGACTTGGCCAACCTCTGCAATGAAGCGGCCTTGATGGCGGCTCGTCGCAACGCCCGTGTGGTGGAGATGCAAGACTTTGAGAAAGCCAAAGACAAAATCTTGATGGGTCCTGAGCGTAAAAGCATGGTCATGCCCGAAGAAGAGCGTCGCAACACGGCTTATCACGAAGCGGGTCACGCCCTGATCGGCAAGCTGTTGCCGAAATGCGATCCCGTGCACAAAGTGACCATCATTCCGCGTGGCCGCGCCCTGGGTGTGACCATGAGCCTGCCCGAGAAAGACCGTTATAGCTACGACAAAGAATTCATGCTGAACCAAATCAGCATGCTGTTTGGCGGTCGTATTGCCGAAGAAGTGTTCATGCACCAGATGACCACTGGCGCGAGCAACGATTTCGAGCGAGCCACTTCAATTGCGCGAGACATGGTGATGCGCTACGGCATGACCGATGCTTTGGGCCCGATGGTTTACGCTGAAAACGAAGGCGAAGTGTTCTTGGGTCGCTCGGTCACCAAGACCACCAACATGAGCGAGTCGACCATGCAAAAGGTGGACATGGAAGTGCGCCGCATCATCGATGAGCAATACACGCTGGCTCGCCGTTTGATCGAAGAGCACAGTGCCCAAATGCATGCCATGGCCAAAGCCTTGCTTGAATGGGAAACCATCGACAAAGACCAAATCGACGACATCATGGCAGGGCGCGATCCGGTGCCACCCAAAGACTGGACACCTCGCACCCCTCCCTCGGGTGGCGGAAATGGCGATGGACCGCCTTCGGTTCAAACCGAACCAGCAACCACCGCAGCCTGATTTTTTCATCTGTGGTGCTGTCAAAGCGGGGCCTTCGGGTCCCGTTTTGCATGGTGCCACCAGTTGCAACCGCCCATTCTGGATACGACAACGACATGCCATGGCAAACCACCCGATTTAAATTGGATCTGTCACGCCCCTGGGTCATGGGGATTGTGAATTTAACGCCAGACTCTTTCTCGGACGGCGGGCTCAGCACTGACCCGGCGCGGGCTTTGCGTCATGCTGAAAAATTGTTGCGCGAGGGGGCAGGTATTTTGGATGTGGGGGGCGAGTCCACACGACCCGGTGCCGTGCCGGTTCCGCTGGACCAAGAGCTGGCCCGATTGATGCCTTTTCTGCAAGAGGCGGTACGCTGGCAAGTGCCCATCTCGGTGGACACCTACAAGCCCCAAGTCATGCAGGCCGTGCTGGACATGGGGGTCGATATCGTCAATGACATTTGGGCCTTGCGCCAGCCAGGTGCCGAGCAGGTCATCGCTGGCCACCCTCAATGTGGGGTGTGTTTGATGCACATGTACCGTGACCCTCAAAGCATGCAGCGCGATCGCATGACGGGCGATGTGCTGCAGCAGGTCAAGGCGTTTTTGTTAGAGCGTGTCACGGCTCTTCGCAGTCAAGGTGTGGGGGTCAATCGCATTGTGCTGGATCCCGGCATTGGCTTTGGTAAAACCGTTGCTCAAAATTTTCAGCTGCTCGCCAAGCAAGCCGAATTGCTCGACTTGGGCTTTCCCATTTTGGCTGGCTGGTCACGCAAATCGTCATTAGGTGCGGTGTTGGCTGAAGCAGGCGTTGCGCCAGAGCCTGCGCAACGCGTCTCGGCCAGTGTGGCTGCGGCGCTGTTGGCATTGGAGCGGGGAGCCAAGATCGTCCGAGTACACGATGTCAAAGAAACTGTTGATTCGCTGAAAGTTTGGCAGGCGGTTGGCGAGCAGGCCGGTGAACACGGATAACGTCATTGGTCAGGGTGCATGTCGGGTGGGGCCGCTAAAATTCACCCACTTATTAAAACAACAAGGACACCGAGCATGACGCGCCAATATTTCGGCACAGACGGTATTCGCGGCACTGTGGGCCAGCGCCCCATCACGCCCGATTTCATTTTGCATTTGGCGCATGCCGTGGGCCGCGTTTTGAAGTCGCAAGAAGCCCATCCGGTGGTTTTGATCGGCAAAGACACCCGCATCTCGGGCTATATGCTGGAAAGCGCCCTTGAATCAGGTTTCAATTCGGCCGGTGTCGATGTGGTGTTGTTGGGGCCAGTGCCCACGCCGGCGGTGGCCTATTTGACTCGGGCTCAGCGCGCTTCCTTGGGGGTGGTCATCAGTGCCAGTCACAACCCGTTTGCCGACAACGGCATCAAGTTCTTTAGCGCCCAGGGCAAAAAACTGCCTGATGAATGGGAGAAAAAAGTAGAAGCCACTTTGCTGGAAGAACCGGTTTGGGTGGACTCTGCGGCGCTCGGTAAAACCCGCCGCCTCAATGATGCCGCCGGCCGTTACATCGAGTTTTGCAAAAGCACCTTCTCAAATGACTTGACCCTCAAGGGCCTGAAGATTGTGGTGGATGCCGCCCATGGAGCGGCCTACCAAATTGCCCCCAAAGTTTTTCATGAACTGGGCGCTGAGGTGGTGGCCATGGGCTGTTCGCCTGACGGGTTGAATATCAACAAAGGGGTGGGCGCAACCCATCCTGAAGCCTTGGTGCAAATGGTCAAGGACCATGGCGCAGACTATGGCATCGCTTTGGATGGTGACGCCGACCGTCTTCAATTTGTGGACGCATCGGGCCGTTTGTTCAACGGTGATGAATTGCTGTACCTGATGGTGGCAGACCGACTGGCACGCGACGAAGCCGTGCCGGGTGCGGTGGGTACCTTGATGACCAACATGGCGGTCGAAGTGGCCCTCAAGCAGCGCGGTGTTCAATTTGAGCGCGCCAAAGTCGGTGACCGGTATGTGCTGGAAGTCTTGCACGACAAAGGGTGGTTGTTGGGCGGTGAAGGCTCGGGCCATTTGTTGGCTTTGGACAAGCACACCACGGGTGACGGCTTGGTGAGTGCTTTGCAGGTGCTGCAAGCCTGCGTCAGCAGTGGCAAGAGCATGACTCAATTGCTGGAAGGCATTGTGCTGTTCCCCCAAGTGCTGATCAATGTGCGTTTGGCGGCTGGCTTTGACTGGCAAGCCCATCAGCCATTGTGGGAGGCCACGCGGACGGCCGAGGCGCAATTGGGCGATTCGGGACGTGTGCTGATTCGCGCCAGTGGCACCGAACCCCTTGTCCGTGTGATGGTCGAAGCCCGTGATGCAGTGATGGCCCGCGAATGCGCCGAACGGATCGCTGCAACACTGGCTTGAAAAACTCGCCAGAAAAAACTCTCCTGTGGTTCTATCTTCTGGCCAGTGCCAGTGCGGGTGGTTCAGCGCTGCCTAGTAAATCAAATGGTCGGGTTTGATTTCTTGCAGGATGGTAGTGGCGATTTCTTCAATGGACTTGGTGGTGGTGGACAGCCAGCGGATGCCCGAGCGGCGCATCATTGCTTCGGCTTCAGAAACTTCCATGCGGCAATTTTCCATGCTCGCATATTTGGAGTTGGGCCGCCGTTCTGCGCGAATTTCAGCCAGTCGATCGGGGTGGATGCTCAGCCCGAAGATTTTTTTTCGGTGCGGCATCAAGGCTGGCGGAAGCTGTTTGCGCTCAAAGTCTTCAGGAATCAGTGGGTAATTGGCCGCTTTCAGGC
>JBEGTA010000111.1:0-7124 GCA_041179665.1 Pseudomonadota bacterium | reverse complement strand
ATTGAGGGCGCGCTAAAAACGCCACACTGACCAACACCACGGCCAAACCCAACAACGCCAATCCATGGCGGGTGATTTCCAAAAATCCCTCGCGCACATCCAGCACGCTGGTCTGCAGGCTCCTCACCAACTGAGCCTTGTTCAATGGCACTTTCATAGCAGTTCCTTTGATGGTCAAACGTTGGCAGTTGAAAAGGGCGGTTGAAGATCTCAGTTAAAGATCGCGGTTGTTGGAAAGGGGCGGGCAGCCAAGCCCTTGCGGCAGATTCTAAAAATACGCCGCATGCCGTCAAGTCAATGAAGCCGATTTCTCGGATAGAGTTGAAATAAGGCGGGGCAACCTGAAAGAAAAGGGGGAGTTTGAGGCTGATTATGGTGGGTGAGTCGGTAGGGTCCAAATAACGGCGAAAATACGGGATTGTTGTAGGTCGCCATGTGCAAAAGAGATTGTGCGGCTGCAACACTGATGCCGTATTTGGCATGGACCGTGTTTTTAAAGTTTTTACTGTGACTTCATCCAATATGCCTCTCGACCTTGCCGCTCTTGACTCGTTGACCGGAGGTGCATTTCAGGCTGTGACCTCCGCTGAGCGTTGCACCCGTTTGCGTGAATGGCTTCTAACCGAGCCCTCCGAATCGGACTTGACCGAGGTGTACCGAGAAATGTCCACCCGCGACAAAGGCGCTGCCAAGTTGCTGAAAGAAAAACGCGACGAACTCAAGCGGGCGCACGGTCAAGAAGCCTTGGCCACCGATTGGGCACAAAAGGCCGAACAAATTTTGCAGGCCGCCAACCTGAACATTGCAGACGCCATGGCATGGCAGCGCGATGCCGCCAAGGCCGGTGCCCCGCTGTCGCGCGAGCCCCTGGCGGGGCTGAAGGCCCGCTTGGCTGAAGTCGTCAAAGGCGTGGAAGATTTGCAACACCAAGTCATGGTGCAACGCGAAGCTGCTGTGTTGCTGGCGCAGCGCATTGAGGTGTTGTCAACCAAACCCATCGCAGAAGCGCAGGCGGGCTTGGCTGGATTGCAAGGTGACGTGACGCAATGGCAGAACCAAGCCCAGCATTTGACCAACAACGCGGTTTGGCCCTTTGTGGAAGCCAAATTTCCAACCCAGTTGGAAGCGGCGCAAAGCCAGTTACAAGCCGTTTGGCATGGTTTTTCAGCGGCATTGTCGTCGGCTTTGCTGGCGCAGGCCGATGCCACGCTGGCCATGCCGCCAGTGCCGGTGTGGGCTGACGAAATTCGCCGCTTGCGCGGTGAAGTGGTGGCCGAGGCACATTCGCCCGCGGGCAACGCAAGCACTGGTGCGGCGGGTGCGGGCGATGCCGCTAAAGAGCCTAAGCCGGCCAAACCCAAAATGGATGCGGCCCAGCGCCAAGCCCTGCGGGAGCAAGCCAACAAGGCCGTCACTGAGGTGCTGGAAGCCTTGGAAAAACAAGTGGCTGAGAGCCAGCCCGCTGCCGACGGCTTGGCCCAACTGCAGGCAGCCCTGAAAACACACGGCAAAAATTTGGACACGTCGCTGGACGAAAGAGTCCACTTGGCCTTGACCGCAGCAGGGGACTCGGAGGGCTGGCAACGCTGGCGTGCCGACCAAGTGCGTCAAAGCTTGGTGACCCAAGCCGAGGCCTTGCTCGATGCGGAAAAAGCGCCGGCCATGGGTGGCCGAAAAATGCAGGACAAACTGCGCCAATTGCGCGAAAGCTGGAAGCAAATTGACCAAGGTGGTTTGCCCAACCATGCCCTTTGGAAGCGCTTTGATGCCGCCTGCAACGAAGCCTACAAAGCCGTGGTGGCGTGGTTAGAGCAGATGAAAAAAGACTCTGCAGAGCACCGGGCGCAACGCTTGGCCTTGCTCGAAGAAGTCAAAGCTTGGACCACAGCGCATGCCGAGAACGACGACTGGCGCGCCCATCTGCGTGCCTTGCACCAGTTTGCAGACCGTTGGCGCAATGCGGGCCATCTGAACGAAAAAGCATTTGGTGAAATGCAGTCGCAGTGGAAGGGCGTGCTCAAAGCCGCTGCTGCGCGGTTAGAGGCCGCACAAAAAGCCAGCATTGACCGCCGCCAAGCCCTGATTCAAGAGGCCCGAGATGTGGGCGCGGCTCCCGCTTTGCGCGTGGACGCCGTGAAAGCCCTGCAACAGCGCTGGCAAGTCGAGGCGCAATCGGTTCCCCTGGACCGCAAAACCGAACAAAAGCTGTGGGAAGTTTTCCGCGCGCCGCTGGACGAAGCTTTCCAACGCAAAGGCACTGAGCGCCAAACTTCTGCGGCGCCTTTGTCTGCCCATGACCGTGCCGTGCTCGAAGCCTCACAACATTTGGACGCAGCCAACGCCAGCGGCGATGCAGGAAAAATCCGCGCCGCTATGGCTGCGCTCGACGCCGCGTTGCGTGGCCAAGCTGCTCAGGCCCAAGTTCAGTCAGCAAGCCAAAGCTCAAGCCCAACGACGGCTTCAGTTTCAGACGCTGCAATTGCCACCACAACCGCACTCGAAACCGCATCCGCACCCGCATCCGACAAGCCTGCTCAGTCGGGCGAAATCACGGCAGAGGGCCCATCGGGCGCAGCTGCTGACCAAGGGAATGAGGGTGACATTGGGAATGCTGGCAATGTGGGTAATGTGGGTAATGATGGCGTGGAAAGCGTGAGTGGCGCTGAACCTACTTCAGCCCCAACCCCAGCCCAGTCAAAACCGGCCAAACCGGTGGTGGCGGTTCGCGGCGATGACCGTCCCGGCCAAAAGAAATCCGAAGCCCCTGCGGGTCGAGATGGCCGTCCCGGCGCGCGTCCGGGCGACCGCAATGCGCGCCCCGGCGGCGATCGGGGCATGGGCCGCCCAGGTGAGCGAGGGGGTGACCGCACGGGCGATCGCATGAATGATCGCGGCGATCGTGGCCAACGCGCCGATGGCCGTGCCTTCAGAGAAGACAGAGGCCCGCGCTTGGGCGATGCGGCTTTCCGTGCCCAACGTGAAGCCATGGAGCGGGCCGAAATGTCGCTGCGCAAATTGGCAGCGCAAGCGCACGGCGAAACGCTGACCCGTCTGCTGACGGCTTGGCAAGAACGCCAAGTGGACGCTTTGCCCACGGCCCAAGAGTTGGGCCGTGCGGTGAATGCCACCACGCGCCAAGCATGGGCGCAAGCGGTCAGCACACCAGCGCAACCGTTCAACCCCACTGCCTTGCTGCGTTTAGAAATGGCCGCCGAGGTGCCCACCCCCGCCGACCACTTGAGTGAACGCCGTGCTTTGCAATTGCAATTGTTGACACAACGCAACCAGCCTGGGCCGAGCGAGACTTGGGGCCAAGATGTGTCGAAAGTGTTGTCGGGCCCACACGACCCGACAACGGCGCGGCGCTTGCAAACCGTTCTGAAAAGTTTGCTGCGTTGAGCGGCTTGACGCTGAAAGCAAAAAGGCCGCTCTCGAGCGGCCTTTGTTTTTCTGCTTTGGCTTTGGGATAGCGGCGGGTTAAACCAAGTTCAACCGCTCGGCGGGCCCTTCGCGGTGCAGTCGGTAGACCTGGGCTCTCATCGGTGCATGGTCGAGCGACCAGTCGCTCAAAACATGGCGTTGGCCCGGCCCGAGTGCATGGGTCGCGGGCTTGTGGGTGTGGCCGTGAATGAGTTCGTCGGCTTGGGATTGCTTGAGCCAAAACAGGCTCATGTCGGGGTCCGCATCGGCAAAACTCATGCCCTCGTGTTTTTGCGACTCGCTGAGTGCGCGCAAACTGCGAGCAAACTCTTCGCGTTCGGCCAATGGTTTGGACAAAAAGGCATGCTGCCAATCTGGATTGCGCGCTTGCAGTCGAAACGCTTGGTAGGGTTTGTCGTCTAAGCACAGCGCGTCGCCATGCGTCAGCAACAGGCGCTGAGTGCCCAATTCGAGCAAGGTTGGGTCAAGCAATGTTTGCACACCACATGGCGCCAGATAATCGCGCCCCACCAGAAAATCGCGGTTGCCGGGCATGAAAGCGACATAGGCTTTTTGTGCGGCCTGCGTCAAAACATGGGCGCAGCTTTGCAAAAACGGGTCTTTGGCGGCCGCATCGTCACCCACCCACACTTCAAACAAGTCACCCAAAATCAGCACCGCTTGGGCTGGAGTGGTGGCCATGTATTGGCGCCAAGCGTCAAAGGTGGCGGTCTCGGAAGCTTGCAAATGCAAGTCCGAGATCAGATCGACCATTTGCCATGTCGCTGGGGCCGCGAGCGAGCCCCAGGTGGGCTCTGTGATGCGAGGGTCAGCCGACATGGCGGGAAGAGGTCAGAGTGCGACAGCTTTTTCGATCACGATGTCGTCTTTGGGCACATCGCCGTGACCACCGCGGTTGCCGGTTTTCACGCCTTCGATCTTGTCGACCACCTCGGTGCCACTCACCACTTTGCCAAAAACGGCATAGCCCCAGCCCTGCATGGAGGGAGCCGTGTGGTTCAAAAAGTTGTTGTTGGCCACATTGATGAAAAACTGGGCCGTTGCCGAGTGCGGCGCCGAAGTGCGGGCCATGGCCACGGTGTACTTGTCGTTTTTGAGGCCATTGTTGGCTTCGTTTTCAATCGCGGCGTCGGTGGGCTTTTGCGCCATGCCGGGCTCAAAGCCGCCACCCTGAGCCATAAAGCCCGGAATCACGCGGTGAAAAATGGTGTTGTTGTAGTGGCCTTTGTTCACGTAGGCCAAGAAATTCTCGGTCGACTTGGGCGCTTTTTCGGCATCCAGCTCGAGGGTGATCACGCCGTAGCCGGTGATGTGCAGTTCTACTTGTGGGTTGCTCATGTGTTTATTTCAACAAAGTGATGGATTGGATAAGGATCGGTGTCCGTGGGACATCGGAGGGGAAAGGCCCGCCCGCAGCGGTGGGGGTGGACCTGATTTTTTGGACCACGTCCATGCCAGACGTGACTTTGCCAAAAACGGTGTAGCCGAACAATTGTGGCGCGTTCAGCAGCTGGGCGCGGGCTACTTTTTCGTAAACACGGCCTTGGTATTCAAACTTGGCCACGGGGTCGCCATCTGGAATAGGTGTGGGGTCTAAAAACGCGTTGTCCACCACATTGATGAAAAACTGCGAAGTGGCCGAATGGGGGTCATTGGTGCGCGCCATGGCCAAAGTGCCAGTGGTGTTTTTCAGGCCAGCCGCCAGAGATTGGCGGCCTTCGTGCTGAATGGGGGCGCGGGTTTTTTTCTCTTTGTACTGGGCGTCGTAGCCCCCGCCTTGCACCATGAAGCCTGCAATCACGCGGTGAAAAACGGTGCCGTCGTAGTGTTTGTCATTCACGTATTGCAGGAAATTGGCAACGGTTTTGGGCGCCTTGTCGGCATACAGCTCAGCCTCGATGTCCCCCACCGAAGTGCTGATGCGGACTTTGCTGACGGCTGAGCTTTGGGCTGCAGCAGGCAACGACAACGCCAAAGTCAGAGACAAAGTGAAAGCCCAAAACGTGCCGAAAGTGCGCAAAAAACGAAAACGGTTCATGGCGTGATCAGTCAAGGGTGAAGTGAAGGGTGAAGTAAACGGAGAATTGAAGAAGGGCCAATTTGTGATTCAGGCTCAAGGTGCCGACGACTTCAACAACTGCTCAGCTGCAAGGCGTTTGTTGCCAATGCGGGGTTGCGAAGGTGCGGCTTGAGTGGCGCTTTGGTAAGCCTGGATGCCCAGCATGATGTAGACATCGCCCATGTTTTCGAGCGCGGTGGCGTAATCAGGACGGGCACGAACTGCGGCTTGCAAAGCTGCTAGCGCTTCGGCAAAGCGGTTTTGGCGAGCGTACAACGCAGCCAAATTGTTGTGGGGTTCGGGCAATTCAGGGAACGACTGCGTCAAACTTTGCAGCGTCTCCATGGCGAAGGCGGTTTGGCCTTGTCCGTCTTGTATGCGACTGAGCAACAGACGCATTTGCGGATCGGTGGGTTGGCTCTTGAGGTGCGCTTCGGCTTGGGTGCGGGCCTTGGCCCATTGCTCCGTGCGAACCAATTGGTTCACATCGCCGTAAATATCGGCTTTTGCACCCAGACTCACCGTGAGCAAAAGGCAAGACAGGACGATGTGGAGGAGTGAGTGCATACGCGCCGTAAGTATCGAATCTGGGCAGCCCATCAACTGGGAGCGAGGCCCCTGACGGGGATATACTGAAAGCGATTGTAACGGAGGCCATGCGACCAAACGGTTGCCAGAAAGCCCTGCTGCCCCCGTGTCACGCAGGCCCACTGACAGTGAAATTCCTGGTTTTTCTTGCTGGGCCCCGAACAGATTCGGGCGCTGTCCTTTTGATGTTTTGTTCCGCCTATTCTTGATTTGACATGAGTCTGCGCATTTTCAACACGCTGAGCCGTGCTGTTTCTGATTTTTCTCCGGCCGAGCCTGGGCATGTGCGCATGTACGTTTGTGGCATGACGGTTTACGACCTGTGTCATTTGGGCCATGCCCGATCCATGATTGCGTTTGATGTGGTGCAGCGCTGGCTCAAGGCCAGTGGCTTCAAAGTCACTTATGTGCGCAATGTCACCGACATCGATGACAAGATCATCAAACGCGCTTTGCAAAACGGCGAAACCATTCGTCACCTGACCGATCGCATGATCGACGCCTTGCACCAAGACGCCGACGCCTTGGGTATCGAGCGCCCCCAGCACGAGCCTCGCGCCACCGATTACGTGCCCCAGATGCTGCGCATGATCGGCACCTTGGAACAAAAAGGCTTGGCCTACCGTTCGGGCAATGGCGATGTGAACTATGCCGTGCGCAAATTTGAAGGCTATGGCAAGTTGTCTGGCAAATCGCTGGACGAGCTGAATGCCGGCGAGCGTGTGGCGGTAGAAACCGAAAAAAACGACCCCCTGGATTTTGTGCTCTGGAAAAGTGCCAAGCCCAGCGAGCCCGAAGATGTCAAATGGGAAAGCCCTTTTGGTACGGGCCGGCCCGGTTGGCACATCGAGTGCTCGGCCATGGCCTGCGAGTTGTTGGGGCAAACCTTTGACATTCATGGTGGCGGCGCTGACTTGCAGTTTCCGCACCATGAAAACGAAATCGCCCAAAGTGAAGGCGCCAACGGTCAGCCCTTGGCGCGTTTTTGGATGCACAACGGCTTCATCAATGTGGACAACGAAAAAATGTCCAAGAG
>JBEGTA010000110.1:0-3613 GCA_041179665.1 Pseudomonadota bacterium | reverse complement strand
TGTGCAGTTCGGTGGCAGGGTTATCGGTGGTGATCTCGAGATGCTCAGGCGTGACCTTGCTGACCCAGCCAATCGGTTGACCCGGGTTCTTGGGTGTGTCAAAAGCGCCAATGTCTTCCTTTCGGCCCTGCACAAAATAATCGGTGAACTCGCGGTTGAAGTTCTGGTTGGGGTCGGGCTCAAAGCTGAAGGTGGTGCGCCCATGTGACGAAGGCGCCAACTCGGGCCGTTCGGCCAAGACCTCGTCAAACAGCTTGCGGTAATGCGCCGTGATGTTTTTTACATAGGCCATGTCTTTGTAACGGCCTTCAATCTTGAAGCTTCGAACGCCGGCATCCACCAGTGCACGCAAGTTATCGCTCTGGTTGTTGTCCTTCATGCTGAGCACATGTTTGTCGTGCGCCACGATGCGGCCATGCGCGTCTTTCACTTCGTAGGGCAAGCGGCAAGCTTGCGAGCAATCGCCGCGGTTGGCACTGCGGCCTGTGTGCGCATGGCTGATGAAGCACTGACCGCTGTAGGCCACGCACAAAGCGCCATGCACAAAAAACTCAATAACGGTGCGCTCGGTGTCCAGCACATCGCGGATGGCACTGATTTGCGGCAAGGTCAGCTCGCGGGCCAGCACAATTTGACTCAGGCCCGCGTCTTGCAAAAATTGGGCCTTTTCGGGGGTGCGAATGTCGGTTTGGGTGCTGGCATGCAACTGAATGGGTGGCATGTCGATTTCGAGCAAACCCATGTCCTGAATGATGAGCGCATCCACCCCCGCGTCATACAACTGCCAAGCCAGCTTGCGTGCCCCTTCCAGCTCGTCGTCCCGCAAGATGGTGTTCATCGTGACAAAAATGCGGCTGTGAAAACGGTGGGCGTATTTCACCAGTTGGGCAATGTCCTGCACCGAGTTGTCCGCCGTCGAACGCGCGCCAAAAGACGGGCCGCCAATGTAGACCGCATCGGCCCCGTGGTTGATGGCTTCAAGGCCAATCTCCAGGGTGCGGGCGGGTGCTAAGAGTTCGAGTTGGTGAGGCTGCATGGGGCAGGATTATCCCAGCTTGAGGGGTTTTGGCCCCACCGCCCACAAAAAACGCGACCGAAGTCGCGTTTTTGAATGCGGTCAAAGCCAGATCACTGGATCTTGGCTTTGGCGCGCAGGCCTTCTTGGAAGGCGCCGAGTTTTTGCTGTTGCAACTGCTGGGCAATTTGGGGTTTGACTTCTTCCAACTTGGGCAATTGGGCTTCGCGCACATCGTCCACACGGATGATGTGGAAGCCAAACTGGCTTTTCACGGGCGCATCGGTCATCTGGCCTTTGCTCAACTTGACCATGGCGTCAGAAAACTCAGGCACATAGCTGCCGGCAGCGGCCCAATCCAAGTCGCCACCATTGGCGCCGGAGCCTGGGTCTTTGGAGGCCTTTTTGGCCAAGTCTTCAAACTTGGCGCCTTTTTTGATGTCGGCAATCAGCGCTTTGGCTTCGTCTTCTTTTTCAACCAAGATGTGACGGGCACGGTATTCTTTCCCGCCATTGGCCGCAGCGAACTTGTCGTATTCGGCTTTGATGTCAGCATCGGTCACCGGATTTTTCTTCTGAAAATCAGCGAACAACTGGCGAATCAAAATGGTCTGACGCGCCAATTCGATCTGGGTTTTGAATTCATCGGAAGCGTCCAAACCGCGTTTTCTGGCCTCTTGCATAAAGACTTCGCGGGCAATCAGCTCTTCTTTGATCTGGGCCATGACTTCGGGGGTGACGGGGCGGCCAGAGGCTTCAACTTGCTGCTTGAGTGCGTTGACACGCGACGAAGGGACAGGCTTGCCATTCACCACAGCCAAGTTTTGCGCCAGAGCGGGGGCGGCGAGCAAGGCCACCAAGGCGGCGCTCAGCATTTGTTTTTTCATGTTGGATTTCCTAGAGAGACAAAAAGAAGAGGGTAGATTCAAAAAAAGGGGCGGCCACCAAGGGGGTAGGTGACGGCCCGGGTTTCAGATCACTTCGATGGCCAAAGCATGCAAGCCTTGGTCAATGAAATCTTGCAGCGAATCATACACAAGGCGATGGCGCTGCACGCGGCTGAGTGGGGTGAGCAAAGGCGATGCAATGCGCACGCGCATGTGACTGCCTTGCCCCGAGGCGCTGGCACCGGCATGACCGGCATGGTCGGCACTTTCGTCAATGACTTCTAGCTGGGTGGGTTGCAGCCGTTGGGTCAGGCGGGCATGAATCTGATCACGCACAGACAAGGGCAGGGTGCTCATTCTTTGTCAGCGCTTTCTTTGGGCAAATAACGTGAAATATAAAGACCCTGCCCCAAGATAAACACCACTGGGAAAACATAGCCCCAGAGCTTGAAATTGACCCAGTCTTCGGTGCTGAAGTAGTGCGCCACATAGGCATTGATGGCTGCCATGAAAAGGCAATACAGCATCCACGACACATTCAGTCGGGTCCAAACGCTGTCGGGCAATTGCAATTGCGTGCCCAAGAGCATGTGCAAAAAGTTCTTTTTTAATAGCCCATGCGCAACCATCAAAGCGATGGCCAAACCCGTATAGAGCAAGGTGGGCTTCCATTTGATGAAGCGCTCGTCATGCAAGGCCAGCGTCAAGGCACCAAAGCCCAAAATCAACACCAACGTGATTTTTTGCATGGTTTGCAGCTTGCCTTCCATCTTGTAAAGAATGGCCGTTTGCACCACGGTGGCGCCCATCAACACCGCTGTGGCGGTGTAAATGTCGGCCATTTTGTAGGCGCCAAAGAACAGCAAGATGGGGAAAAAGTCGAGAATGAATTTCATGAATAAGGCGGGTAACAGGTGATATGGGCATGCCCATTGGGCCGCCGCAGGCGTTCAAGACGGCTTGAAGTCTAACGAAGCCGAGTTCATGCAGTAACGCAAGCCGGTCGGGGCTGGCCCGTCCTCAAAAACATGGCCCAAGTGCGCACCACACTGCGCGCAAACGGTTTCAACGCGCCGCATGCCGTAGGAGGTGTCCACCCGCTCTTCAATGGCACCCTCCACAGAGGCCTCTGAAAAACTGGGCCAACCGCATCCGGCATCAAACTTGGTGCTCGATTGAAACAACTCGGCGTCGCAACACACGCAGCGGTAACTGCCTTGGGCCCAGTGGCTTTCGTATTTTCCCGTGAATGGGCGCTCGGTGGCGGCTTGGCGTGTGACAGCAAAGGCCACGGGTTCGGCCCCTTTGGCGGCCAGCAAGTCACGCCATTCTTGATCGGATTTTTGAATTTTGGTCATGATGAACAACTGATCTCAAGTTGGGCCGCCCAGTCGGGGGGCACACCGGCATAGGCTTCAAAGCCGGGGTGCTCGTCGTAGGGCGACTTTAGCAAGTTGTGAAGGGTCTCGATTTCAGAAAAATCGCCCAGTTTGGCTTGTCGAATGGCCGTTTCAGCCAAATGGTTGCGCAGCACAAACTTGGGGTTGGTGCGCAACATGTGTTGGCCCATCTCGCCAAAATGGGCATGCCCGGCACGCACCGTGTAGCGCTGCAACCAGTCAAGCAGACGCGGGCGGTCGAGCAACAAATCGGTCACCGCCTGCCAGCCCTCAGGGGTCGGGGTGGGCAAGGTGGCTTGGTGCACCACCGC
>JBEGTA010000109.1:0-5389 GCA_041179665.1 Pseudomonadota bacterium | reverse complement strand
GTGCGAATGTGTTCATTGCCACGGCGGCTGTGGCCGATTGGCGGCCTGCAAATGCGGCAGAGCAAAAAATCAAAAAAGACGGCTCTGGCCAAACGCCGCAATTGGGCTTTGTTGAGAACCCCGATATTTTGGCCACCGTGGCGCACTCGGCCCGTGCCCAATCGGGTGAACTTTTCTGTGTGGGTTTTGCCGCCGAAAGCCACGACTTGTTGGCCCATGCCACGGCCAAACGCCAGCGCAAAGGCGTCCCCTTGTTGGTGGGCAATATTGGACCGGCCACCTTCGGGCAAGACGACAACGCTTTGTTGCTGGTCGATGCATCTGGCGCTCGCGAGTTGCCGCATGCCAGTAAACAGGTGCTGGCGGTTGAGCTGATCGCCGACATTGCCCGCCGACTGACCTGAAGGCCCTCTGCGCCTTGATTGATTCAAGGCGAACACCGCTTTAATTTCGGAGACCTCATGAACATTGACCTCAAAATCATCGATGCCCGCATGGCCGAACAGCTGCCCGCGTATGCCACCCGCGGCAGTGCAGGGCTCGACTTGCGGGCTTGCTTGGACGCGCCGTTGACGTTGCAGCCCAATGCTTGGCAATTGGTGCCCACCGGCATTGCCGTGCACCTGAAAGACCCCGGTTATGCCGCCATGCTGCTGCCCCGCTCAGGGCTGGGTCACAAGCACGGCATTGTGTTGGGCAATTTGGTGGGATTGATCGACAGCGACTACCAAGGCCAGTTGATGGTCAGTGCTTGGAACCGAAGTGACGTGGCTTTCACCATTGAGCCGATGGAGCGCATCGCACAAATGGTGATCGTTCCGGTGGTGCAGGCCACTTTCAATGTGGTCCACGAATTTGACGCCCCCAGTGAGCGAGGCGAGGGCGGTTACGGCTCCACGGGCAAAAAATAAACCGTGTTAGCCGTGTAGGCCACCGGGCATTGACCAGCCGGTCAGTGCAATGTCGGGCCGGTGGGTGCGCCTTCTTCGCCCACTTCGATCTTGAAGAAACCAGTGCCACAGCTGCCTTGGCCGACTTCTGACTCGGTTGGTTCGCGCACGCCTTCCACTTTCAGGTGAAGCCGAAGTGCGATGCCCGAGAGGGGGTGATTGGCGTCCAGTACCACATGCTCGGGGTAGATTTCAGTCACGGTGTAAAGCGCGTTTCTGGGCGCATCAGGGTGACAACCCGCTGGCAGTGCAGTGCCCTCGATGGTGAGGCCTGGCTCCAAGCCGGGCGGAAAAAGAGCCAAGGGCTCTAAGAACAGCAGGTTTTCGTCGAAGTCGCCAAAGGCGTCTTCGGGCTCCAAATGCAAATCGACTTTGGCGCCAGGTTCGTGCCCCTGCAAGGCTTCCTCGATCTTGGGTAACAGGTCTTGCCCGCCCACAAAAAATTCAACAGGCTCGTCCAGCGTGTCCAGAACTTCGCCCAGCGTGTCTTTGAGTGTCCAGGTCAGTGCGACCACAGAAGGTGTCTTGATTTCCATAGGACAATTGTCGCAGTTTGGCGGCCTGTTTTTGGCCGTCCTTGCATCGCGATGAGCGCTTGACCCAGAGGGATGCGCCTTTCACCAGGAATTTGACATGGACACCGAACACCCCTTGGCCTTGTTGGGCGGCTTGACGCCCAGCCAATTCATGAAGCGGCATTGGCAAAAAAAACCTTTGCTGGTGCGCAATGCCATTTCCGGTTTTGTACCGTGCGTGAACCGCGCTGAGTTGGTGGCCCTGGCGGCTCAAGAGGGTGTGGAATCGCGTTTGATTGTGGACTCGGACAAGGGGTGGAAAATGCGCCACGGCCCATTGCTCAAGCGCAGCTTGCCGCCCTTCAGTCAAAAGAAGTGGACTTTTTTGGTGCAAGGGGTGGATTTGCACCACGACGGCGTCCATGCGTTGTTGCAGCAATTCCGATTTGTGCCAGATGCCCGTTTGGATGACTTGATGATCAGTTATGCCACCGATGGCGGCGGCGTAGGCCCCCACTTCGACAGCTATGACGTGTTTCTGTTGCAAGCGCATGGCCAACGCCGATGGCGCATTGGCCGGCAAAAAGACCTGAGCTTGCAGCCCGGGGTGCCGCTCAAAATTTTGCAGAACTTTGAAGCCGAAGAAGAGTTTGTTCTTAACCCGGGCGACATGTTGTATTTGCCGCCCAAATATGCCCACGATGGTGTCGCTCAGGGCGAGTGCATGACTTGGTCGATTGGATTCAGAGCGCCGCAAAAAGGCGAATTGGCGCGTGAATTGTTGTTGGGTTTGGCCGATGAGGCCTTTGATGCACTGGGTGACGGCATTTACGCTGACCCTGCCCAGCCGGCTGTGAGTTCGCCTGCCGCTATTCCGCCTTCTTTGGCCGTCTTCTCGCGTCAAGTATTGGATAAAGCGCTTAAAAACCCAGATTTACTCGACAGCTTGCTGGGAGAGTATTTGACGGAGCCCAAATCCAATGTCTGGTTTGAAGGATCCGAGACGGGCGCCGATTTGTCGCAGGGCGTGCAATTGGACCGTCGCACCAAAATGATGTACGACGAACGGCATGTGTTCATCAACGGAGAAAGTTTCCGCGTTGGCGGCGAAGATGCACGCTTGTTGCGTCAACTGGCCGATAAACGGTCGCTTTCTGCGGCTTCTTGCGCCAACTTAAGCAAAGATGCAGAACAAGCGGTGTTGGATTGGATGTCCGCTTATTGGTTGAAACCCCTAGAGTAATGTCCCTGCCAATGGCGCTGATTGAAGGATTCATGTCAGCTTGATGTGGATTTTCTGCAGTCACCTAGGGAAAACGCTATAATCCAAAGCTGAGAACGAAAGAGCTCGAGTGCTTTTGTCTCGGTCTTAGCCAGCATTCAGTTTGCTTCGACAATTTCCGGAAATTGTTTTAACCCCTATAAGGAAAATCATCATGAACAAGTCCCTCGTTTTGGCCGCCATCATCGCTGCTGCTGCTTTGTCCGCTTGCGGCAAAAAAGAAGAAGCCGCTGCTCCTGCTGCTCCAGCTCCTGCTGCTGCCGCTCCTGCTGCTCCTGCTGCTGACGCACCTGCAGCAGCTCCAGCTCCTGCAGCAGCTGCCCCAGCAGCCCCTGCTGCACCCGCACCCGCAGGTAAGTAAGAACAACCTTTCTTGCTCATCCGGATCCTTTCCGGCATGGCGAAAAAACCCCGCTCGGCGGGGTTTTTTTATGGCTGAATTCAGAGGGTATTCTGTTGATGAATTCAGGTGGTGAGCAATTAATGCCGAATAACGAACGCCGGATGACCGGTGTAGGACGATCTACGGATCACCAACTGACTTAGCGAAGCTCGTTGGCCAGCAGTTTCAAAATCCGCTCGGCATTGCCAGACGTTTCGGGCTGGCCGTTGCTGTCTTGCACGCGAACGATGCTGCTGTCACCCGCACTGGTCAAAGCAATGCGGTAACGCGCCAACGACGCTTCTTTTTTGCTGCTGAACATGCGGCCAAAGAAGCCGGGGTCTTTTTCAGGGGTCGCTCCAGACGAGACATACCGCACAAAATAAACGCCTTTGGTGCGGTCACGGTCTTCCACCGTGAACCCGGAGCGGTCAAGTGCCACACCAGTGCGGCGCCAAGCGCGGTCCAGCGAGTCGTTGATTTGGATGCTGGGCTGCCCCTCGATGGTGGTGACCGCAGCCGCGGCGACCGGTGCTACCGATGCCACCGCGGTTTTGGCCGCTTCTGGTGTGGCACCCAGCTTCACCATCAGGCGACGCAAGAACTCGATTTCGAGTTCGGGGTCGCTTGGGCGGGGTTGCCAGATGGTGCGGGTTTTGTCAGCAGAGGCATAGTTTTCAATCATGCCCCGGTGGGTGATGTAAATGTCCACGCCGCCTTGTGCATTGCGTTCTACGCGGGTGCGAAAGCGGTCACGCTCACCTGTGGAATACAAAGAGTCCAGCACTTTGCCCAAGGTCTTGCGGATCATGTCTTGAGGAATCTTGGCCCGGTTTTCAGCCCAATCGGTTTCCATGATGCCCACGTCAGCAGAATCGGTGGTCAGGGTAAATCCGTTGCTGGTCCAAAACTCTTTCAAAGGTTCCCACACTTTGTCGGCGGGGCGAGCCACGACCAACCAACGTTGGTTGCCCTGACGCTCCATGCGCACATCGCCCAAACTGTTGGCCGCGGTGCCTGCATCGGCCACCCGTGCGCTGGCATTGTTGAAGCCAGAAGCAGTGGCCGAGTTGCTTTCGATCGCATAGCGCGAGTCTTTGCGCAGTTGGCTCAAGTCGGGTGGAACCTCAAGGCTCGGGGCCTTGGCCGCGCTTTTGTAGTCAATCTTGTCTTCTTCAAGAACCGAGCAAGCACTCAACATCACGGCCAAGGCGGCCACAACGGCAGTGCGTTGAACAGTGTGACGAGGGGTAGAGCGAGAGGACAATTTCACAAGCAATCCTTTGGTGGTATTCAAATCAAGCCGCTGGCTTTGAGAGCGGCTTTGACCACGGGCTGCTGAGATTCAGACAGCTCGGTCATGGGCAAACGCAAAGTCGGACCGCACAGGCCCATTTGGTTCATGGCCCACTTCACAGGAATGGGGTTGGCTTCGACAAACAAATTCTTGTGCATCGGCATCAACAAAAACTGAATGCGCATGGCTTCTTGAATGTCGCCACGCAAAGCTGCCATGCAAAGTTCATGCATCAGGCGCGGGGCCACGTTGGCCGTGACGCTGACGTTGCCAGCGCCACCGCACAACATGAGGGCAACAGCGGTAGGGTCGTCACCAGAGTAAACAGCAAAGGACTTGGGCAAATCGCGAATCAGCCATTGCGCACGTTCGATGTTGCCGGTGGCTTCTTTGATGCCCACAATGCCGGGCACCTGGGCCAAGCGAAGCACGGTGTCGTGCTGCAAATCGGCCACTGACCGTCCGGGCACGTTGTACAAAATCACTGGCAAATCGGGTGTGGCTTCGGCAATGGCGCGAAAGTGCCGGTACTGGCCCTCTTGGGTGGGCTTGTTGTAATAGGGCACCACCTGCAACTGGCAGTCGGCCCCCACTTTTTTAGCAAATTTGGCCAGCTCGATGGCTTCTGCTGTGGAGTTGGCACCGCAACCGGCCATGATCGGCACGCGGCCTGCAGCCTGCTCGACCGAGACGCGAATGATCTCGCAATGCTCGTCCACGGTGACGGTGGGTGATTCCCCTGTTGTGCCCACCACACCGATGCAATCGGTACCTTCTGCCACATGCCAGTCGATCAGTTTTCGCAAGGTGGGGTAATCCACTTTGCCGTCTTCGAGCATGGGGGTGATCAAGGCAGGAATGCTGCCTCGGATGGGGCGAAATTCGGTGGTCATGTCAGGCGTTTCTGAACAGAAAAAACCCATTCTAACGACTGCAAGCCCGGTTTACAGAGTGGGCACCGCG
>JBEGTA010000108.1:0-8542 GCA_041179665.1 Pseudomonadota bacterium | reverse complement strand
TGATGTCGCAGGCCAATTTGGATGTGGCGATCTTGGAGGTGGGCTTGGGGGGACGCTTGGACGCGGTCAACATCATCGACGCCGACTGCGCCGTGATCACCAGCATTGACATCGACCATGCGGCCATTTTGGGCAAAGACCGAGAAAGTATTGGCTTCCAAAAGGCTGGCATCATGCGCGCCGGTCGGCCTGTGATTGTGAGCGACCCTGTGCCACCGCAAAGCGTCATTGACCATGCCGCATCGATTGGGGCGGAGTTGTGGCAATTTGGCAAGGATTTCAACTTTTCAGGCGACAAACAGCAGTGGGCATGGGCTGGCCGTGGCCGCCGTTACAGCGGCATGGCCTATCCGGCCTTGCGCGGGGCCAACCAGTTGATCAACGCGTCTGGCGTGCTGGCCGCCTTGGATGCCTTGCGCCAACGCATTCCGGTGACGGCCCAGGCGGTTCGCAATGGCCTGGCCATGGTCGAGTTGCCCGGGCGCTTTCAGATCGTGCCCGGGCAGCCAGTGCTGGTGCTGGATGTGGCCCACAACCCCCATTCGGTGGCGGCTTTGGCTGTCAACCTCGATGCCATGGGCTTTTATCCCACCACCCATGCGGTGGTGGGCGCCATGGCGGACAAAGACCTGCTGCCCATGTTGCAGCGCGTTAACCCAATTGTGGACAAATGGTATTTCACCGATTTGCCCTTGCCCAGAGCGGCCAAAGCGACAGATTTGCTGCAGGCTTGGCAAGGCCAAAACACCCGG
The DNA here is from genome assembly GCA_041179665.1 of Pseudomonadota bacterium. Classification (GTDB taxonomy): domain Bacteria; phylum Pseudomonadota; class Gammaproteobacteria; order Burkholderiales; family Burkholderiaceae_C; genus Limnohabitans_A. The sequence goes on along the minus strand of JBEGTA010000108.1, from coordinate 7,790 downwards.
CAAGACACCCAAGCCAGCGTTCACCCAGACCCCATGTCGGCACTGCAAGCCGCCATCGATGCGGCAGACCCGGCTGATAGAATTGTGGTCTTTGGCTCCTTCTATACCGTGGGCGGTGTTTTGAAAGACGGCACCCCCCGTCTGCAAGCCAAACACCTCACCCCGTGAGCACCCGTCATGGCCTTTTTCAAGTTACGCTTTCCCGGTCAATCTGCTTCTGCTGAAGCGGTGACGGCTGGTCCCAACGAAAACATCGAAGTGGTGCGCCGACGTGCGCGTCACCGCCTGATTGGGGCTGTGGTGCTGGTGTTGGTGGCTGTGATCGGTTTTCCTTTGTTGTTTGACGCCCAGCCTCGCCCTGTGGCGGTGGACACGCCCATCGTGATTCCTGAGCGACAAGCGGCAGCGCCTTTGTTGGGGTCGGCTTCTGTGCCGCCTGAGCAAGCGCCTGCTAAGCCGTTGCTCCCTGCGCCTGAGCCTGTAACGCCCCAAGCCAGCTTGGACGCGCGCGAAGAAGTCGTGCCGTCCGAGAAAGAAAAAACCGCTGAAAAGGCGGCTGAAAAAGTCGCAGAAAAACCTGCTGAAAAAGCACCCGCGGCAAAAGAAGAAGCCAAAGCCAGCCCACCCGCCAAATCTGACAAACCTGAAAAGTCCAGCCCTGCCGCCACGGCCAAAGAAGAAGCCAGCAAAGCCCAAGCCTTGTTGGATGGCAAAGCCGATGCTGCAACAGGCCGATTCATCATCCAAGCTGGCGCTTTCAGCGATGCGGCCAAGGTGCGCGAAGTTCGGCGTAAATTGGAGCAGGCGGGATTTAAAACTTACACCCAAGTGGTCGAAAAAGACGGCAAGAGCAGCACCCGCATACGCGTAGGCCCTTTCGCTTCGCGTGAAGAAGCCGACAAGGTGGTGGCGCGCATTCGAAAACTGGATCTCCAAGCCTCAGTTCTGAAGCTCTGACATGTCGGTCGTCCTCACCGATTGGATTTTGCTGGGGGTATTGCTGACCTCCATGGTGGTCGGACTTTGGCGAGGATTGGTTTACGAGGTGTTGTCGCTGGCGGGTTGGGTGGCGGCTTTTTTTGTGGCGCAATGGTGGGCCTCGGATGCGATTGCTTGGATGCCCTTTATCAAGAGCGCACCAGCATCGGTGCAATACGCCGTGGCCTTTGCGCTGGTGTTCATCGTGACCGTGTTTACCGCTGGCTTGGTGTCTTGGCTGATCAAAAAATTGGTCGAGTCGGTCGGCTTGAGACCCATTGATCGCGCTTTGGGAGGCTTGTTTGGTTTGGCCCGTGGCGTGGTGTTGTTGTTGGTGCTGACGGTGTTGCTTCAGCTCACCCAAATGACCCAAGAAACATGGTGGTCCACGGCAGAAGGCCCGATCTGGTTAGACCGGGTGTTGCGCGGATTGAAGCCTTTATTGCCGCAGAGTTTTGTAGATTATTTGCCCTGAGTGGATTGGGGCGAGTTCATTTTTGAACGGATAAAAGCATGTGTGGAATCGTCGGCGTTGTCAGCAGCGCACCGGTCAATCAATTGATTTACGACGCTTTGTTGTTGTTGCAACATCGTGGGCAAGATGCCGCAGGCATCGTGACTCAGTTGAACCGCAAATTCTTCATGCACAAAGCCAAGGGCATGGTGCGTGATGTGTTTCGCACACGCAATATGCGCAGCCTGCCTGGCAATTGTGGCTTGGGCCAAGTGCGATACCCCACGGCGGGCAACGCTTTTAGCGAAGAAGAAGCTCAACCCTTTTATGTGAACGCCCCCTTTGGCTTGGTCTTGGTGCACAACGGCAACTTGACCAATGCGCATGCCTTGAAGGCAGAGCTTTTTTCCAACGACCACCGGCACATCAACACCGAGAGCGACTCTGAAGTGTTGCTCAATGTGTTGGCCCACGAACTTGAAAAAACCACGCGTGGTTTGCCGCTCAAACCGATGGATGTGTTTGAGGCTGTGCGCGGTGTGAATCGCCGTGTCAAAGGCTCCTATGCAGTCATCGCCTTGATCGCGGGACATGGCTTGGTGGCCTTTCGGGATCCGCATGGCATTCGCCCTTTGTGCATGGGGCGCAGCGACGATGGCACCATCATGTTGGCCAGTGAATCGGTGGCACTCGATGGCACGTCGCATCAGTTCGAGCGCGACGTGGCACCTGGTGAAGCCGTGTTTGTTGATCTGGCCGGTCAGATGCACACCCAGCATTGCGCCGAAAAATCACAACTCAGCCCGTGCATTTTTGAATATGTGTATCTGGCGCGCCCCGACTCCACCTTGGATGGCATTTCGGTCTATCAGGCACGTTTGAATTTGGGCGAAACGTTGGCCAAACGCGTCATCTCCACGGTGCCGCCAAGTGACATTGATGTGGTCATTCCGATTCCGGAGTCGAGTCGACCCAGCGCGACGCAGTTGGCGCATTTGTTAGGACTTCCCTATCGCGAAGGCTTTGTCAAAAATCGGTATGTTGGCCGCACCTTCATCATGCCGGGCCAGGCGGTTCGCAAGAAGTCGGTGCGTCAAAAATTGAACACGATCGTGAGCGAGTTCAAGGGGCGAAATGTGTTGTTGGTCGATGACTCTATTGTGCGCGGCACCACCAGCCGCGAAATCGTGCAAATGGCGCGTGATGCGGGTGCCCGTAAGGTCTACATGGCCAGTGCCGCGCCGCCAGTGCGTTACCCCAACGTCTACGGCATCGACATGCCCACCAAAGAAGAGTTGGTGGCCCATGGCCGCAGCATCGAAGAAATTCGCGACATCATTGGCTGTGACGCACTGATTTACCAAGACGTTGATGCCATGAAATCAGCCGTGGCGCAGGCGCGTGTCAATGCGGCGGGCGTTTTGTCAGACTTTGATGCTTCTTGTTTTGATGGCGTGTATGTCACTGGCGATATTTCGGCCGACGACATCAGCCGTTTGAATGAAACCCGACTCCAAGTCGAGGAGGGTGACGATGACCATTCGCGTTTGGCTTTACCTAACGCCAGCGTGTGAGGAACCCCGACATGACCGACGTTTCACGATTTGACGATTTGCACATTGAAACCTTGGCGGTGCGTGCCGCCGTCGAGCGCAGCCAGTTTGGTGAAAACTCCGAAGCGCTGTATCTGACCAGCGGCTATGTGCAACCCACCGCCGCAGCGGCTGCCGCTCGATTTGCGGGCGATGAGGAAGGTTTCACCTACGGCCGTTATGGCAACCCCACGGTCAGCAGCATGGAGATGCGCTTGGCCGCTTTGGAAGGCACCGAGGCCGCCATGGGTACCGCTTCGGGCATGTCGTCGATCTTGATGATGTGCATGGGCTTGCTCAAGGCAGGTGACCATGTGGTCTGTTCGCGTTCGATGTTTGGCTCGACCATCAAGCTCATTGGCACCGACTTGGCCAAGTTCGGGGTCGAGTCCAGTTTTGTTTCGCAAACTGACCTGAAAGAATGGCAAGCAGCGATTCGCCCCAACACACGCTTGTTGTTTGCCGAGACCCCGACCAACCCCCTGACTGAGGTGTGTGACATTCAGGCCTTGTCCGATATGGCGCACAACGCGGGCGCATTGCTGGCGCTGGATAACTGCTTTGCCACGCCAGCTTTGCAGCGGCCCGCCGAAATGGGGGCCGACATCATCATGCATTCGGGCACCAAATACTTGGATGGGCAAGGGCGTGTGATGGCTGGGGCCTTGTGCGCCTCGCAGCAACTGATCACTGAGAAGTTTTTGCCTGTGCTCAAAAGCGGCGGCATGACCTTGGCACCATTCAATGCTTGGGTAGTGCTGAAGGGCCTAGAAACACTTGACCTGCGCATGCGCGCGCAAACCGCGCGGGCGCAGATTTTGGCCGAGTGGTTGGAGCAAAACCCCGCTGTAGCCCGTGTGTACTACCCGGGTTTGAGCAGCCATCCGCAACACGACTTGGCCATGCGCCAAATGTCGGGATTGGGTGGCGCTGTGTTGTCGTTCGATGTGAAAGCCAATGACCCTGAGCAGGCGCGTTCTCGGGCATTCCATGTGTTGGACTCGATGAAAATGCTCTCGCTGTCCACCAATTTGGGGGATACCAAAACTTTGGTGGCGCACCCCGCGAGCACATCGCATGGCCGATTGACCGAGGCTCAGCGACAGGCGGCTGGCATTGGGCAGGGCTTGATTCGTGTGGCCGTCGGCCTCGAATACCCACAAGACATCCAAAAAGACCTCTCACGGGGTCTGGACACACTTTGATATGACGACAAACTCTCCGCGCATTCGAACCCGATTTGCCCCTTCACCCACGGGCTTTATTCACCTGGGCAACATCCGTTCTGCTTTGTACCCGTGGGCTTTTGCCCGTGCCACCGGGGGTGACTTCATTTTGCGCATTGAAGACACCGATTTGGACCGTTCTACGCAAGCCTCTGTCGATGTGATCATCGAAGGCATGGCTTGGCTGGGGCTTGCCCATGATGAAGGCCCTTTCTATCAAATGCAGCGCATGGACCGCTACAAAGCGGTGCTGGCTGATCTGCAAACGGCCGGCCATGTGTATCCCTGCTACATGAGCATGGAAGAGCTCGATGCTTTGCGTGAGCGCCAAATGGCCAACAAAGAAAAGCCCCGCTACGATGGCACTTGGCGACCCATGCCGGGCAAAACCTTGCCCGCCATTCCCGAAGGTGTGAAACCCGTCTTGCGTTTCAAGAACCCCATCGGCGGCGTGGTGGCCTGGGACGACAAAGTCAAAGGTCGCATTGAGATCAGCAACGAAGAACTTGATGATCTGGTCATCGCGCGTCCCGACGGCACACCCACCTACAACTTCTGCGTGGTGGTAGACGACATCGACATGGACATCACGCATGTAATTCGTGGTGATGACCACGTGAACAACACGCCGCGCCAGATCAATATCTTCAAAGCGCTGGGTAAAGAGCCGCCCATTTATGCCCATTTGCCGACCGTGTTGAACGAGCAGGGCGAAAAAATGAGCAAGCGCAACGGCGCCAAAGCGGTCACGGCTTACCGAGACGAAGGCTATCTGCCCGATGCCATGGTCAACTATCTGGCCCGTTTGGGCTGGAGCCACGGCGACGACGAAATCTTCAGTCGCCAGCAGTTTCTGGAATGGTTCAATCTGGACCACTTGGGGCGCAGCGCTGCACAGTTTGACGAAGCCAAACTCAAGTGGGTCAATGCCCAGCACCTGAAAGCTTTGCCAGACGAAGAATTGGCGCAACGGGTGCAACCCCACCTCAAGCAATTGGGCATTGAGGCAGACGACCGGTTGGCGTCAATTTGCGGCTTGTTCAAAGACCGTTGCGACACTTTGGTGGTTTTGGCAAATTGGATTTCCGCGTTTTATCTGGATGTGGTGCCCAACGCCGAAGAAAAGGCCCAGCATGTGACCGACGCCGTCAAACCCGCTTTGCAGGCCTTGTCCGGCAAACTGGCCGTTTGCGCTTGGGACAAAGCCTCGATAGCGGCTGCGATCAAAGAAACCTTGACGGAAACTGGCCTCAAGATGCCGCAAATCGCCATGCCTGTGCGGGTGTTGGTGATGGGTACGGCGCAAACCCCTTCATTGGACGCGGTGCTGGCCCTGAGTCAGCGAGAAAAAATTCTCTCTCGCTTGAAAAACGCGTAAATTTCTGTCTATAATTCGAGACTCGACACCAACGAGGCACAATAAAAAAGCAGCAATGCTTGGCGTTGTCCAAAGGGGGTATAGCTCAGCTGGGAGAGCGCTTGCATGGCATGCAAGAGGTCAGCGGTTCGATCCCGCTTACCTCCACCAAAGTGTCGAATCGGTTCGAAAGAACCAGTCCAGGTTATGACCCTATCGTCTAGAGGCCTAGGACATCACCCTTTCACGGTGAGTACCGGGGTTCGAATCCCCGTAGGGTCGCCAAGTTTTGTAGCACTTGGTTGGTTTGCAACTGCAAACCATCAGAAGTTACAGCTACCAGGAGTGGTAGTTCAGTTGGTTAGAATACCGGCCTGTCACGCCGGGGGTCGCGGGTTCGAGTCCCGTCCACTCCGCCAAAAGCATGAAAAAACGCACCTTCGGGTGCGTTTTTCATTTCTACGGCCGCATTTCAATTGACCGCATTGATTTCAATGAATCTGGGATGTCACTGATTCGCTCCTGAGCCATGCGGGTTGATGGCAGGGGCACGCTAGGGTGGCTACATTCACGCCAGACAAAGCGTGCTCTCTATTGCATCATGCCTACGAATTTGTTGTTTTTCTAGTATTTATCGAGTTAAGCGCGAAAACGCATAGAACTCATAACCGCAAACCATGAAAATTTTCCCCTTCAAGGGGAAATATGAACGACTTGTATGCGGTGGTTGAAGGCCGATTTGGAGCCGTTGAGGTTCGCACGATCCCTCATAACCTTGCCAATCATGCCCATGCCAATTTACACATGCAATTTAGCTACTGGATGGGTGGCGGGACGGCCTATGCCCAAATTGGGAACGAACGGGCCAATTACAGCGATGCCTTTGTCGTGGGCGTTAACCGCTATGAATCACATGATTTCAATTTAGATGATCCGAAAACACCGGCCATTATTTTGGAGTTGTCACTCCAACTGTCGTGGCTTTATGAGGTTCAGAGTGATCTGGTTCAACCTGTATTGAACGCCATGCCATCCATTGCCTCATCGCCAGAAATCCAGAAGGCAGCCTTTCAGTTGATGCAGGACACCGTGGCATCGCATCTTCACGATACCCCAACATTCGAATCTTCCGTCATCAACTTGGTAAAACTTACTCTGGGACGGCCCGTTCAAAGGCTGCGGCCGGTGGTTATGCCATTGCGCAGAAAGCTGATTGACTACCGGTTGCGATTGGCTCTGGCCTACATGCAAGACCCTGCGGTCACTGTTCATTCCATCAACGATGTCGCCAAACATGTCGGTCTTTCGCGCAGTCGGCTGTATGAATTGTTTCAGCGAGAGCTGAACAGTTCGCCGCAGGTCACTTGGAAGAGCATCCGCATGCAGCGCGCCGTTCATATTGTGGGCGTTGGGGGTGAAGACCTTGCCGAGGTGGCGACCAAGCTCGGGTTTTCTTCGGCTGGAAACTTTTCCCGCTACTTTCGAGGTGTGATGGGGGTGACGCCGTCAGCGTTTCGAAAAGCCACTTTAAAAAAGAGATTCAACGACAGTCGCGGACGCGGTCAATAAATAACACCCGTGTTTTGCAAAATGCCGCTTGAGCGTCACAGAGGTAGCAAACAGTCGATCGTTGTAGCGCAAAAAAATGGAATGGAAGAGCTTCCAGAAGCATCGGCTTAACCCAAAGAGGGTGATCGGACCAAAGGCTCATAGGTCGACTTGATCACGCCATAGCATTCGCATGTTTCGACTCTCAAGGCGCGCGCATCGGATATTTCAATGCTGCCACGAGAGTATTGGATCAATCCTTTGTTTTTGAGTTCACTGGCAGCTTTGGCCAGACGCTCTCTGCGCACGCCGAGAGTGTTCGCCAAATGCTCTTGTGTCAACATGATCGATGTGCTTCCCGCGAGGTCGGCGTACAACAACAGCCATCGACTGAGTTGTTTCTCAACATGGTGGTGGCAGCTGCAAGCCAAGACCTGTGAGATCTGAGTAATCAATGCCTGTGAATAACGCAGCATCATTTGCAAGAAGTCAGGTGCGATTTCAAACTCCGACTTCAACCACGTGCTGTTCACACGATAGGCCTGACCTGAACGCAAAACTGTTCCCCTGTGATTGGACAAGCCGCTGCCGTGCAAAGACGAAGCACCAGCGACACCTTCCGCGCCGATCATGGC
>JBEGTA010000107.1:0-7061 GCA_041179665.1 Pseudomonadota bacterium | reverse complement strand
GCCTTGACCAAGGCGCCCCGGTCTGGATCGGGCTTGGGGACCACGGCCGCATTGGCCACCGCTGGGTGTTTGACCAAACAGTTTTCAATTTCTCCCGGCCCAATGCGGTAACCAGCCGACTTGAACATGTCGTCGGTGCGCCCTTGGTACCAGAGGTAGCCGTCTTCATCGGCCACCGCCATGTCACCCGTGCGGCACCAATTGCCGGTGTATTTGGCGCGTGTGGCTTTGTCGTTTTGCCAATAGCCCAAAAAGAACACGGGGTCGGGATGACCATGCACATCAAAGCGGTTAACCGCCACCTCACCGGCCACGCCGGGTGGGCACAAATGACCGGCTTCATCGATCACACCCACCTGGTGCCCCGGATAGCCCTTGCCCATACTGCCCGGTTTAGCGGGCCACAGGCGAGCGCAATTGCCCACCACGTAATTGATTTCAGTTTGGCCAAACATTTCGTTGACGGTGACGCCCAACTGCTGCTGGCAATAGTCAAACACCGCATCACCCACCGCTTCGCCCGCGCTCATCATGGCTTGCAGCCGAATGCGGTAGCGGCCTTGCACCACAGGCACCGCTTTCATCATGGCCTTGAGTGCGGTCGGAAACAAAAATGTGTGCGTGACTTGGTGGGACTGCAAGATTTCAAACGCTGTTTCAGGTGAAAACCGCCCGTTGAACGCCACGATGGGCCGCCCGAAATACAGGCTGGGCAGCAAGGCGTCCATCAGCCCCCCGGTCCAGGCCCAATCGGCGGGCGACCAAAACACGGCTTCCGATACGACGTCTGGCCGGTCAGGGTCAAAACCAAACCAGTTTTGGCTGCACACAAATCCCGTGAGGTTGCCGATCAATGCGCGATGTGGAATCAAGGCCCCCTTCGGATTGCCGGTGGTGCCACTGGTGTAAATCAACACGGCCGGGTCTTCGGCCAAGGTTTTGATGGGTTGGAAAGTGGCCGCCATTGTGGCCGTGGCCTTGGCGTAATCCAGATCAGACTGCGCGCCGGCTGCGCCCACGCCGATCAAGGTTTGCAAAGCGGGGCAATCTAGCCGCGCCAACTGCAAGGCCTGCACGGTGGACTCGTCACACACCGCCACCCGGGTCTGGCTGTCTTGAATGCGAAACGACAACGCTTCAGGGCCAAACAGCATGGACAGTGGCATAGCCACCGCCCCCATCTGCAATACCGCCACGTAAGCCACAGCGGTTTCAAAGCGTTGTGGCATGACGATCGCCACTCGGTCACCGCGCTGCACCCCTTGCGCCTGCAACAGCCGACTCAAGCGGTTGGCTTCTCGCTGCAATTGCGCAAATGTCCAACTGCGGCCCAAGCCTTGGCCCGCCACATGCTCCAACACAGCCACACGTTGTGCCGTCTTTGTTCCGGCCGCCCATTGGCCACAGCAGGCCTGGGCCATGTTGAAGTGCTGGGGCACCTGCCAGCCAAAGCCCTGATGCAAGGCTTTGTAGCGGTCAGGGCTGGCGAGGGTGTTGCGGTCCTGATGGCGACTGACGCTCATGGTTTGTCTCCTTATGATCGAAAGTATGTACCAAGTTCAACGCGAATCTCACAGTCTTTGGGTACCCCTGCGCGGTTGCAAATACCATGTCCGCCAATGGGGCAACGCCGCCAACGGCGCCACCCCGCTGGTGTTGGCCCACGGCTGGATGGATGTGGCCGCCTCATGGCAATTCATGGTCGACGCCTTCAGCGAGGCCTATGCCGCAGATCGCCCCATCATCGCCATGGATTGGCGCGGCTATGGACTGACCCAAGCGCCGGTCACCGACAGTTATTGGTTCCCTGATTATTTGGCCGATCTGGACGCTTTGCTGGACGCGCTTTACCCTGAGCAAACCATCGACTTGGTCGGCCACAGCATGGGCGGCAATGTGGTGATGATGTATGCGGGCTCGCGCCCCGAACGCATCCGCCGACTGGTGAATTTAGAGGGCTTTGGCCTGCCCACCACCCGACCTTCGCAGGCGCCCGGCCGCATGAGCCAATGGCTGGACGAACTCAAAGCCCAACGCAACGGCGACAACGCCCTCAAACCCTATGCCGATGCGGCGGGTGTGGCGGCCAGGCTGATGAAAACCAACCGCCGCTTGGGTCAAGACCAAGCCCAATGGCTGGGCCAACATTGGGCACGCGAACAAGCCGATGGCCAATGGCATATCTTGGGGGACGCTGCGCACAAAGTCGTCAACCCCTATTTGTTCCACGTCGAAGAAGCCTTGGCGATGTACAGCCGCATCAGTGCGCCCGTGCTGGCCGTAGAAGCCTCGGACGATTCGTTGGGCCAATGGTGGAAAGGCCGGTACACGCTGGAAGAATTTCATGAGCGCTTGAAAAGCGTGCCTCAGCTGACACAAGCCTTGATCTCAGACGCCGGCCACATGCTGCACCACGACCAACCCCAAGCTTTGGCTGCGCTCATCGAGAACTTCACAAAAACCTGAGACGATAGAATTCGACCTCAATCAATCGACCTCATGATGACCATGCGCCACTCTGGAAAAATCCTTTTCTCCTTGCTTTTGTCGCTCTTGGCGTGGAGCTCATCGGCGCAGGCTCAAGCAACGCAACGTTATTGCCCCGATTTTCTGGCGGTCAAAGGCGCACCCGAGCCCACCCATCAGGGCGAGGTCATGTTTTCGCCCTACACCTACCATTTCAGTAACAACCCCGAGCACAAACACGTGGTCTTGTTGGCGGTAGATTCACAACTGCCCGGCAACCGGTTGTGTGGCATCAGTTTTTTCAGCAACTCCTTTGGCCAACCCTCTGTTTATGTATACGCAGGTCAACAGTTCAACAACCTGTTGGGCGTGCCCAATTTGTTCGCCAAGGTCACGGCAGGCCTGATGTATGGCTATGTGGCGCCTTATGAGAACAAGGTGCCTTTGAACTACAACGGTTTCAACCCCGCCATCATTCCCTCTGTCGGCTACAAACTGACCGCCCACGACTCGGTACAAGTCAAGATTTTGGGCAATGCCGCCTTGATGTTCTCGTACGGCAGGCAGTTTTAAGCGCAACGCCGTCTTTCGCAGTGTCAACTCATGAGAAAATCTCCGGTTTACCGAACCGGACTCTTTTCCCATGGACGCAGAACACATCAATCAAATCGGCGCATCCCTCACCGACCTGACCGCTCGTACCCACGAGTTACGGGGGTATCTTTGACTACGATGCCAAATCTGAACGGCTGAGAACCGTCAACGCATCCCTCGAAGATCCCACGGTCTGGAACGACCCGAAAAAAGCCCAAGAGCTGGGCAAAGAAAAAAAAGCCCTCGACAGCGTGGTGGTGACCATCACCAACTTGACCTCCGAGTTGGCCGACAACCTTGAACTCTTTGAAATGAGCAAGGAAGAAGGCGACGACGCCGGCTTGCTCACCATCGAGGCCGAAGCCCGCAAATTGGCAACCATGGTGGAGGAACTGGAGTTCCGCCGCATGTTCCGCCACGAGGCCGACCCGCTCAATTGTTTTGTCGACATCCAAGCCGGCGCTGGCGGCACCGAGGCCTGCGATTGGGCCAGCATGTTGCTGCGCCAATACCTCAAATATGCCGAGCGCAAAGGCTTCAAGGCCACCGTGGAAGACGAGACGCCTGGCGACACTGCCGGCATCAAAGGCGCCACCATCAAGATCGAAGGCGAATACGCTTTTGGCTTGCTGCGCACCGAAACCGGTGTGCACCGTTTGGTTCGCAAGAGCCCATTCGACTCTTCTGGCGGCCGGCACACGTCTTTTGCTTCGTTGTTTGTCTACCCCGAAATCGACGACTCGATCGAGATCAACATCAACCCGTCCGATGTGCGTACCGACACCTTCCGTGCCAGCGGCGCGGGCGGACAGCACATCAACAAAACCGACTCGGCAGTCCGCTTGACCCACATTCCCACCGGCATTGTGGTGCAGTGCCAAGACGGTCGAAGCCAACACAGCAACCGCGATGTGGCTTGGCAACGTCTGCGCTCGCGTTTGTACGACTTCGAGATGCGCAAACGCTTGGAAGAGCAGCAAAAACTGGAAGACACGAAAACCGATGTGGGCTGGGGACACCAGATTCGCAGCTACGTGCTCGACAACAGCCGCATCAAGGATTTGCGCACCAACGTCGAGATTTCGGCTACCCAAAAAGTGCTCGATGGCGACTTGGATGCATTCATCGAAGCCTCACTGAAACAAGGCCTCTGACCCAGTCAGACCGCAAGAAAACGGAGTTAGTGATGCGTGAAGGACAAGCTACCGCGATTCACCGAGAGGCCTATGCCGCCCCGGCGTTTTGGATCGACACCGTCGACCTGACATTCGACCTCGACCCCACCAAGACGCGCGTTCTCAACAAAATGCGCTTGCGCCGCAACCCCGATGTCGCGGCGCAAGCCTTGCGGTTGGACGGCGAAGACCTGAATTTGGCCCGCGTGTTGGTCAATGGCTCAGGCACCTCGTTCAAGATGGACGGTGCGCAGTTGGTGCTGGAAAACCTGCCCAGCCTTGAAGAAGGCGGCGCGAACGGTTTTGATCTGGAAATTTTCACCACCTGCAACCCCTCCAAGAACACCCAGCTGATGGGCCTGTATGTCAGCAATGACTCGTTCTTCACGCAGTGTGAGGCTGAGGGTTTTCGGCGCATCACCTATTTTCTGGACCGTCCCGATGTGATGGCCAGTTACACCGTTACTTTGCGTGCCGACAAAGCCCAATACCCGGTGCTGCTGAGCAACGGCAATTTGGTCGAGCAAGGCCTGCTCGACGATGGTCGCCACTTTGCCAAGTGGGTCGATCCCCATAAAAAGCCTTGCTACTTGTTCGCTTTGGTCGCGGGCCAATTGGTGGCGCGCGAACAGCGCATCGTCAGCCGCTCGGGCAAAGAACATTTGTTGCAGGTTTTTGTGCGCCCCGGCGACTTGGACAAGACCGAACACGCCATGAATTCGCTCATGGCCAGCGTGGCATGGGACGAGGCCCGCTTTGGGTTGCCGCTCGATTTGGAGCGCTTCATGATTGTGGCCACCAGCGACTTCAACATGGGCGCTATGGAAAACAAGGGCCTGAACATCTTCAACACCAAGTATGTGTTGGCCAACCCCGCGACCGCCACCGACATGGATTTCGGCAACATCGAGAGCGTGGTCGGCCATGAGTATTTTCACAACTGGACCGGCAACCGCATCACTTGCCGTGACTGGTTCCAGTTGTCGCTGAAAGAAGGTCTGACGGTTTTCAGAGACCAAGAATTCAGCCAAGACATGGCCGGCGACCCCAGCGCCCGCGCGGTGAAGCGGATTGAAGACGTGCGCGTACTGCGCACCGTGCAATTTGCCGAAGATGCTGGCCCAATGGCCCACCCTGTTCGGCCAGACAGCTATGTCGAAATCAACAACTTCTACACCGTCACCATCTACGAAAAAGGCTCTGAAGTTGTTCGCATGATGCAAACACTGGTGGCCACCCCCAGCGACCCTGAAGGACGCGATGGCTTTGCCAAAGGCATGCAGCTTTACTTTGCGCGCCACGATGGTCAAGCCGTCACCTGCGATGACTTTGCACAAGCCATTGCTGATGCCAACCCCGGCTCGGCCTTGCAACAGCATTTGCTGGCCTTCAAACGTTGGTACAGCCAAGCGGGCACCCCGCGACTGCAAGCCAGCGGTAGCTACAACGCCGCCGAACGCAGCTACACCCTGACCCTCAGCCAGAGCTGCCCGCCCACGCCGGACCAAGCGCACAAGGCGCCTTTCGTCATTCCGGTCACCTTGGGCTTGCTCAGCCGCGAAGGCCAACCAGTGGCTGTGCAATTGGCAGGTTCCGCCAACGCGGTGCCGCAACACACGTTGGTCTTGACCGAGGCCAGCGCCACCACCACCTTTGTCAATCTGGACAGCGAGCCCGTACCTTCGCTGCTCCGCGGTTTCAGTGCGCCAGTGGTCTTGGAAGACGGTTTGTCGGCCGACGATTTGCTCATCTTGCTGGCCCATGACAGCGACCCCTTTAACCAGTGGGAAGCTGGGCAACGCCTGATGCTGCAAAGCGCCACCCAAGCGATGGCGCAAAACAAAGACTTGTCGGGGCAAGCCATTTTGTCGGACGACTTGGTCGCCGCCCTGCGCAATGTGTTGCGCCACCCCACTCTGGACGCCGCTTTCAAAGACCTCACCCTCACGCTGCCTTCTGAGAATTACATCGCCGACCAGTTGGACGTGGTGGATCCTCAGCGCGTTCATGCCTTGCGTGAAAACATGCGACTGCAACTGGCCACAGCCTTGCAGGCCGACTGGCAGTGGGCTTGGGACACACACAAAAACAACGGCGCCTATTCACCCGATGCCAAATCGAGTGGCCGTCGCGCCTTGGCCGGACTGGCCATGAGCATGCTCTGCATCGCCGCCGTTCAACGTGGTGACGAGGTCACACCCGGTCGTGTTTACCAACAGTTCAAAGATGCCAGCAACATGACCGACCGCTTCAACGCCTTGTCGGCGTTGGTGGTCAGCGGACATGCGCTGGCGGAAGATGCGCTGGCCTTGTTCCACAAGTTGTTCGCGCACGAAGACTTGGTCATTGACAAATGGTTTTCACTGCAAGCGGGTGCGCCCGACCGCGCTGGTCATGTATTGCCGCGTGTGCGCCAGTTGATGCTGCACTCCGACTTCAGCCTGCGCAACCCCAACCGCGCCCGTAGCCTGATCTTCAGCTATTGCAGCGCCAACCCTGCCGGTTTTCACCGCGCAGATGCCGCAGGTTATGTGTATTGGAGTGAGCAGGTGTTGGCCTTGGACGCCATCAACCCGCAAGTGGCGGCCCGCCTGGCCCGCGCCATGGACCGCTGGAGCCGCTTGGCCGAGCCATATCGCAGCGCAGCCCGCGTGGCGATTGAACGCGTCGCGGCGAAATCTGACCTGTCCAACGATGTGCGTGAAGTGATCCAACGCGCGCTCAGCAGCACCTGAACCAAGGAACCCCCATGAGCAGCAAAATTTCACTCTCGCGCTACTTGGTCGAACAGCAAAGAGACAAGGGCCACATTCCAGCAGACTTGCG
>JBEGTA010000106.1:0-6732 GCA_041179665.1 Pseudomonadota bacterium | reverse complement strand
CCGACATTCAACAACTGCGCGCTTTGGTGCGCCAAGCCCGCAAAGATGCGGTGCCGGTGAGCAACGCTGCGGTATCGCAAGGATTGGCGCCACGCCAAAGCCGCGCCTACCGCGAGATGTTCAAACTGGTCCGCAGCATCTTGACGGATGGCGAAAGCGACAACACCCCTGACGAGTCTGAAGATGAGTGACACCCCCACCCTGTCCACCACAGCGGACGCCATCAAAATCGGTATCGTGTCCATCAGCGACCGCGCCAGCACCGGGGTCTACGAAGACAAAGGCCTGCCCGCCTTGCAAGAGTGGCTGAGCCGCGCCCTGATCAACCCGCTGCAATTTGAGCCTCGCCTGATTCCAGACGAAAAAGACCGCATCAGCGCTACCTTGGTCGAGTTGGTGGATGCCGGGTGCCACCTCGTGTTGACCACGGGCGGCACAGGCCCGGCTCTGCGCGATGTGACCCCCGAAGCGACTCTGGCCGTGGCCGACAAAGAAATGCCTGGATTTGGCGAACAAATGCGCCAGATCAGCCTGAAATTTGTGCCCACCGCCATCTTGTCGCGCCAAGTGGCCGTGATTCGTGGGCAATGCCTGATCATCAACTTACCCGGACAACCCAAGTCGATTGCCGAAACCCTGGAAGGCCTGAAAGACGAGGCAGGCAACGCGGTGGTGCATGGCATTTTTGCCGCTGTGCCCTATTGCGTCGACCTGATTGGGGGCCCCTACATGGAAACGCGCCCAGAGGTGTGCAAGGCTTTCCGGCCAAAAAGCGCGATCCGCCCGGGCCGCGCCAACTGAATCTTCCATACCAACTCAAGCCCCCCACCCACAAGCGCGGGTGGGTCTTTGGGTATAATCCACGTTTTTCGGCAAGAGCGACAGCAGCACCTCCGGCTAGACCAACGCCATCAGCGCGATGCCCCCATGCGGGCCGGTCACCGTTCCGCAAGGACTGCACACCAAATGTTCGCCCACCATCTTGCCATTGCAAATCCGACGCCCATATAGGGTGTTGATTTGTGTCCTACTAGCCCGCGCCGGGATGTATTTGGCGCTGACTGTGTCCGTTTCCTTGTCTCATTTGAAGTTCTGAGGTGTCCATGCCTGCTCAAAAGTCGAAGAAGCCTGCCCAGGCCCCTGCCAAATCCAAAACCGTTGCCAAAACGGCTGTTGTCAAAAAAGCTGCCGCGCCCGTCGCCAAGCCCAAAGCCAGCAGTTCTGTGACCGCCAAAAAGCCTGCCCCTGCAAGCAAGCCCAAGGCACCTGTCAAAGCAACCGTCAAAGCGTCTGCAAAAGCACCTGCCAAAGTGGCGGCCAAGCCGGCCACCAAGACAGCGACCAAAGCAACGCCTGCGGCCGTCAAAGCAACGGCACCCCGGCCTACTCCTGCAAAGCCTGTGAAGAAAGCCGCCTCTGTGCCCGCCAAAAAATCTGAAGTGATTGAGAAAAAAGCCACCCCGAAAGCTGCCAAAGCGCCGGCCGTGGTCGAAGTGAAAAAAACCGAAAAGGCTGCCAAACCAGTGAAGGCTGCTGCGCCTGTCGAAGAGAAAAAACCTGTTGCTAAAAAAGTGGTGACAGGCGCCAAACGCGGCCCCAAGAAAAAAGGCAGCATCGCTGCACCGAGCCTGGACGACGATTTGGACATCGAATCTGACCTCGAAGGCGAACCGGTTGTCGACACGGGCTCTGAGTCCGCTGAAAAGGTCAAGCCGCTGCGCATGAAGATCAGCAAGGCCAAAGAACGCGCCTTGATGAAAGAGTTTGGTTTGGACGAAACCGTCCTGACCGAAGCCGAAATGAAGCAGCGCCGCGACCGTTTGAAAGCCCTGATCAAGCTGGGCAAAACACGCGGCTACCTGACCAATGGCGAAATCAGCGACCACTTGCCTGACAAATTGGTCGACGCCGAAACACTGGAAGTGGTGATTGCCACGCTGAACGATTTGGGCGTGGCGGTTTACGAGCAAACGCCCGACGCCGAAACACTGATCATCACCGACAACGCCCCTACAGGCTCAACCGAAGAGGAAGCCGAAGAAGCTGCGGAAGCCGCCTTGTCGACGGTGGACAGCGAGTTCGGCCGCACCACCGACCCCGTTCGCATGTACATGCGCGAAATGGGCACCGTGGAGTTGCTGACCCGCGAAGGCGAAATTGAAATCGCTAAACGCATCGAAGGCGGCTTGATGGACATGATGGCCGCGATCAGTGCATCGCCCGCCACCATTGCCGAAATCTTGCGCATGGCCAACGAAATTCGTGAAGGCAAGGTCGTCATCTCCACCGTGGTGGACGGCTTTGCCAACCTGAACGAAGCCGACGACTATGTGGCCGAAGAAGACTTTGACGAGTTCGACGAAGCCGACGACGACGATGGCAAAGGGGGCTCCAAGGCGCTGACGAAAAAACTCGAAGAGCTGAAAAACCAGGCACTCGAGCGCTTTGACCGCATCACCGAATACTTTGAAAAAGTGCACAAGGTGTACGACAAAGAAGGCTGGGGCACACCCGCTTACATCAAGGTGCAAACCGCCTTGTCGGATGAGCTGATGACCATCCGATTCACGGCCAAAACCATTGAAAAATTGTGCGACATGGTGCGTGGCCAAGTCGACGATGTGCGCAAAAAAGAGCGCGAGCTGCGCCGCATCATTGTTGAAAAGTGCGGCTACCCCCAAGACCTGTTCATTGCCGACTTCAGCGGCCGCGACAAAAACGGCAAGCGCGTCGAGTCGCAATTGCTCAACTTGAAGTGGATCGAGAAGCAAGCGGCTGCTGGCAAGAGCTGGAGCGCCGTGATGGCCCGCAACATTCCGCCGGTGCAAGATTTGCAACAAAAGCTGATCGACTTGCAGTCGCAGGTGGTGGTGCCGCTGGATGAGTTGAAAGACATCAACAAGCGCATGAACACCGGCGAGCGTTCTTCACGCGATGCCAAGAAAGAGATGATCGAAGCCAACTTGCGCCTGGTGATCTCGATCGCTAAGAAGTACACCAACCGCGGTTTGCAGTTCCTCGATTTGATCCAAGAAGGCAACATCGGTTTGATGAAGGCGGTGGACAAGTTCGAATACCGCCGCGGCTACAAGTTCTCGACCTACGCCACTTGGTGGATCCGTCAGGCCATCACCCGTTCGATTGCGGACCAGGCCCGCACCATCCGTATTCCGGTGCACATGATCGAGACCATCAACAAGATGAACCGCATCTCGCGTCAACACTTGCAAGAGTTTGGCTTTGAGCCCGATGCCTCGATCTTGGCTGAGAAGATGGAGATTCCGGAAGACAAGATCCGCAAGATCATGAAGATCGCCAAAGAGCCTATCTCGATGGAAACGCCCATTGGTGACGACGACGACAGCCACTTGGGTGATTTCATTGAAGACAGCACGCACACCGCACCAATTGATGCGGCGCTGCAGGCCGGTCTGCGCGATGTGGTCAAAGACATTTTGGACAGCCTGACACCGCGCGAAGCCAAAGTCTTGCGCATGCGTTTCGGCATCGAAATGTCCACCGACCACACCCTCGAGGAAGTGGGCAAGCAGTTCGATGTGACGCGTGAACGCATTCGTCAGATCGAAGCCAAGGCCTTGCGCAAGCTGAAGCACCCCAGCCGAAGCGACAAATTGCGCAGCTTCATCGACACCATGTGATTGGGCTCATCAGCGGCCAAAGCCCAAGCCCCCTGGCTGCCCAGCCTGGGGGCTTTTTTCATGTTGAAGACTGAATGGCAATGACAGAAGAACAGCGCAATGTGCAGCGTTGTTCTGTTGCTCTTTTTCAGAGTCTCAGCGTGACTGCGCTTTGTTGCCGTATGGGCAATGGTTGGGGCGCGGCCCCACTTGGGGGTGGAGTCGGCAGGTGTTGGGGCGTTTTTCGTAGACCGTGCAACGCCGCGTTTTCGCATCTAAAAACTGGCAATCGCCGCTGGCTCTGCGGGCCAAACTGAAGATGCTGTTTTTGAAGTTGAAATGCTCGATCAGGCCCGCCTTGGACAAGCGCTTGGCAATTTGCTTGGGGTCTTCGTGCTCAGCGTCAAAGGGGTCGACCAACTCCAAACGCACCAAGTCGGCCAGCTTCACTTCGACAGGCATGGTGCAGCAATTGGCGGCGCAACTGTCACACAAGCCGTTTTTGTAGCGCGTCCAGGTTTCGCAGCGGTCCACGTCGACGACGGCAATGGGTGATCTCATTGCACGGGCTCAGTGCGCGACAAACGCTTGCGCATGGTGATGAAAAACCGAATACACCGCATGCTCTAAACCCTGAATGACGGTGCTGTCAGCCGAGGCAATCAACTCTTCTGGGGACAGTTTGTCGGCGAAATACAGCCGCGATTGCTCCAGCAAGTGCATGCACGCCTGCATGCCCAAAGACTTGACCAAGTAACTGGCCACAGGCGAGTGGCGGGCGTCGTGGATCGAGTCTTCCGAGCGACCTGTCTCCAGAATATCCATCACCGTTTCTTCGATGCTGGACGCCGGCTTGTACGGCGATGTCACGGTGGGCAAATAGTTTTCGAGTTGAATCGGAAAAATCGTCTTGCCGGGCAACTTGCCCATGATGGTGGCCAGTGACACTTGTTGGCCCAAGCGCAAAGAGAAGGCCTCCAGCATGGCAATGGAGACCAACTTGAGGCGAATGTACAAACGCGCCACTTCTAAATTGCGCTGGGTGAGTTCCAGACGCAACTGGTGCTCCAAATCCGAGGGCTCTTGTGCAAACTGCCTGAACACCACGGCAGGCTGCAAGAAACTGAGGAAGCCTTCCATCTTTTGCAACGAGACCCGGTAGCCCTTGATGGTGTAAGTGTCAGCGTTGACCAACTCGTGGTTGGTCTCGGGAATCAGGTTCCAGGTGTTGCTCAAAAAGTCGGCGGCTTTCAGGCTGGCAAAGTTGCCAATGTCGCGGTTGGCCACCTTGACCCCCATGACCACGGCCTGCAAGCAAGCCGCATCGTCCATGCCCAAGGCGAAATCGGTGTTGGCTTGCTTCAGACGTTGCAGCAAGGTCTGCGAGCAACTGGTGCCATCGGGCGCATCGGGGCGAAAGGGCACCGTGGCTTCGATGCATGCCGCGATCTGCGCACGCGCGGCCAAAGGCAAGATGCCGTCCAGCACTTTCACCGCCAGCAAGGCGCTGAGGAATTCATTTTGACCCGCGAATGGCGACAGCACCTGGCCCAGCTTGAAACCAAACAAGCCCATGGTCATTTGCAGTTCGGGGTCTTGCTCTTGGCCTTGCACCGGCTCGATCACCAAGCCCGTGGCGCCTTCGCGGATGTAGGGGGCCACATAACGCGCCAAATTGACATGGATGCCCGAGTCGACTTGGGCGTAGACCAAGTCGTGAAACAGCGCCGCAATCACTTCAACGGGTGCGCCACCGGCACCGACATCAAAAATATGCTCGGGTGTGTGAAAAGAACGCCAAGGCCCAGTCATCGACTGAATGATGAGTTCGGCCATGCCCGCTAGGCGCGGCGAAGCGGCATCCCCACCCAGCATCGAAACGGCGTTGTGCAGTTCGGCCTGGCATTTGGCGGTGTAGTGAGGAGCGTCCATGGCGTTGTGGGCAATCAAGTGTTCAAAGCATTTTAGCGGTGCTGGGCCATTGGTACAGCCAGACGGGGCGCCCGGCACTGGCCTCGACCACGGCCGTGGGTTGCAGGTCTCGGGCTTCAAACTCGAGGCTGACCAACCAACTGCCGGCTTTCATTTCGGCTTGGGCTTTGGCCACGGCGCGGGGCATGGTTTCGGGCCGCTGAAAGAGGTACACCATGTCGTAGGCGCTCCAATCGTCAAGCCAAATGTCCGCGCACCGCACCTTGGCCCAAGGGCAACGCAAACGGGCCAGCCAACTCAAGGGGCGGCTAAATTCAAGGCCAATGCATTGCGCCTCTGGGTAAGCCAGTCGAATGGCTTTCAGGCCATCGCCGGCACCGCAACCGGCGTCCAGAATGCGCGCACCGGCAGGCAGTGCCGCATGGTTGGGCACCGCGATCAGAGCCTGCAAGGGGGTTGGAAAAACAGGGGCGTCGCGCCAGGCTTTCACCGGGTAAATCCAGAACACCAAGGCCAGCGGCAACAACCAAATCCAAGCGGGCAACTGGGTCACCCCCAAGAACCACAAAGACACCGGAAAGCCCAAGGCCAGGGCCACCGCTCTGGCTGTGGAAATGCCTTTCGTCCGAGCCAAAGCGCTGGCCAACAAACCCACCAAGGTCGGCAGCAACATGGCCAAGGCAGCCGGCACGCCTTGACCCAGCAAGAACAGGTGCAGCAGCCACAGCGCGGCCCACAAGCTCAATGCGGCCAGCGGCCAACGGATCAAGGTGAACAAGTCAGGGTCCTTCTGGTGAAGTGCACATTTTCAACCCAATTGGCCCCATTCAGGCGGCAACAAAGACCTGTGCTTGTCACACCGGGGTGGCCGGAGAGTAAAGACCCCGGCACTGACTCGGAGATAGCCTGCCCTTCACCCTTTAGGCGGACTGCTTTTTGGCCACCAGCGTCAAGATGTCGTAACTGGCCACCAGTTCGCCCAATTGGTTGGTGACTTCAACATCCCAGGCGACCACACCTTGACCGACCCCGTTGGCGTCTTTCTTTTGACGGTCGATCTTGCGCTTGGCCGTCAAGCGTGCCTGAATCGTGTCCCCTATGCCGACCGGTTTGATGAAGCGCAAGGTGTCCAAACCGTAATTGGCCAACACCGGTCCGGGTG
>JBEGTA010000105.1:0-11818 GCA_041179665.1 Pseudomonadota bacterium | reverse complement strand
GCCGGTGGCATGAGCCGCCGCATCGTCAATTCGGCCATGGTCTGGGTCGGTCACTTCAGGGGCGGATTGGGCTATGTGGCGGTGTTCGCGGCCATCGTCATGGCCAGTTTGTCAGGCTCAGCGGTTGCCGACACCGCGGCGCTGGCGGCAGTGCTGATGCCCATGATGCGTGACGCCGGTTACCGCATGGACCGCTCGGCTGGATTGATTGCGGCGGGCGGCATCATTGCCCCGGTCATTCCGCCCTCGATTGGCTTCATTTTGTTTGGTGTGATCGGTGGCGTATCGATTTCTAAACTGTTCATGGCGGGCATCTTCCCCGGTCTGTTGATGGGCTTTGCCTTGATCGTGACCTGGTGGATCGTGGCCCGCAAAGACAAGGTGGTGGTCGCTCCCAGAGTGCCCTTCAAAGAGCGCATCAAGGTGACCATCAATGCCTTCTGGTCTTACTTGCTCGCCATCACCATCATCGGCGGCATGAAGATGGGCGTTTTCACCCCCACCGAGGCGGCGGTGGTGGCGGTGGTGTATTCCTTGTTTGTCGGCTTGTTCATTTACCGAGAAATCAAGTTCAAAGACCTTTACAAAATCATCTTGGCCGCTGCTAAAACATCCTCGGTGGTGATGTTCTTGGTGGCTGCGGCTTTGGTCTCGGCTTGGCTGATCACGGTGGCCAACATTCCGGCTCAAATTGTCGAAATTTTGCGCCCCTTCATTAACAATCAAACACTGCTGATGGTCATGCTAATGCTGTTGGTGATGGTGGTCGGCACTGCACTGGACTTTGCCCCCACTGTGCTCATTCTCACGCCGGTGCTGATGCCCTTGGTGCGGGAAGCCGGCATTGACCCCGTCTACTTCGGCGTCCTCTTCATTATGAACAACGCCATTGGCTTGCTCACCCCGCCGGTGGGCACGGTGCTCAATGTGGTGTGCGGCGTGGGGCGAATACCGATGCACGATGTGATTCGAGGTGTGATGCCCTTCTTGATTTCCCAAGTCGTGGTCATGGGATCACTCATTGCCTTCCCAAGCTTGGTGATGGTGCCGTTGAAATGGTTGCTGATGAAATGAACGTCTTAGATTCTTTCCAACTCACCGGGCGGCGCGCCCTGATCACCGGTTCATCGGCCGGCATTGGCTTGGCCTTGGCCGAGGCCTTGGCCCAAGCCGGTGCCCATGTGGTGCTCAACGGCCGCACGGCCAGCAAAGTAGATGCGGCAGCAGACACCTTGAGAGCGCAAGGCTTTTCTGTCAGCACATCGGCCTTTGATGTGACCGATGCCGACCGGGTGCGCGAAGCTGTAGACCAGATTGAAGCCGAAGGCCCGATCGACATCTTGGTGAACAACGCGGGCATGCAGATTCGTGGTCCTTTGCACGACTACGATGACCGCGATTGGCGCACCATCATGAAGACCAACCTGGACAGTGTGTATTTTGTGGGCCAGTCGGTGGCCAAAAAAATGATCCCTAGGGGTCGCGGCAAGATCATCAACATTTGCTCTGTGCAAAGCGAGTTGGGCCGCCCCGGCATTGCGCCCTACGCGGCCACCAAAGGCGCCGTGAAAATGCTGACCAAAGGCATGGCCATCGATTGGGGCCAATTTGGCATCAACATCAATGGCATTGGCCCGGGCTACTTCAAAACCGAGCTGAACCAAAAGCTGGTTGACGACCCGACCTTCAGCAGCTGGCTGGTGGGCCGCACCCCCAGTCGCCGCTGGGGCGATGTCGAAGACCTCGGCGGTGCCGCGGTTTTCTTGGCCTCGGATGCCTCTCGCTTTGTGAATGGCCATATCCTTTATGTCGACGGCGGCGTGACGGCCAGCCTCTAAGATTCACCCCTCAAACCACACCGAACACCATGAAATCAGTTGTTTGCCATTCGGCCAAAGACCTCCGCATTGAGAACACCGAATTGCCCGCTTTAGGCGAGCACCAGTTGCGCGTGAATGTGGCCTATGGCGGCATTTGCGGCTCTGACCTGCACTACTACCAACATGGCGGTTTTGGGACGGTGCGCATCAAACAACCCATTGCGCTTGGCCACGAGGTGTCGGGCGTGGTCGCCCATTGCGGCCCCGCTGTTTCCGGCATTCAGCCCGGCCAACGCATTGCCATTTCGCCCTCGCGCCCCTGCGGTCATTGCCGTTTCTGCCAAGCGGGCCAACACAACCATTGCCTCAACATGCGCTTCTACGGCAGCGCCATGCCCTTCCCTCACATTCAGGGCGCGTTCAGTGAGCAACTCATCATCGAGGGCTACCAAGCCCACCCGATTGCTGACCACCTGAGCTTGTCAGAGGCCGCTTTGGCTGAACCGTTGTCGGTGGGTTTGCACGCCATTCAGCGCGCTGGCAGCGTCTTGGGCAAGCAGGTGTTGGTGACCGGCTGCGGACCGATTGGCTCGCTCTTGATTGGCGCGTTGCGCCGTGCCGGTGCCGCCCGCATTGTGGCCGCCGATATTGCCGATTTGCCACTGACCTGTGCGAAACAAATGGGCGCAGATGAAACCATCAACCTGAAAACCCAGGCCGACGCGCTGGACCGCTACAAAGTGGACAAAGGCCAGTTTGATGCGGTGTTTGAAGCCTCGGGCAGCGAAGCCGCATTGCGTGTGGGCCTCGACACCATTGCACCCCGTGGGGTGTTGATCACGGTCGGCATGGGGGGCGAGATCAGCCTGCCCATGACGCAGCTGGTGGCCAAAGAAATCGACATGCGCGGCACCTTCCGCTTCCATGCCGAATTTGCCACTGCCGTGCGGTTTTTGAACGAAGGCCTGATCGATGGCAAGCCCGTCATCACGGGCATTCTTCCCGTCGACCGTGCATTGGAAGCCTTTGACTTGGCGGCCGACAAGAGCCAATCCTTGAAGGTTCAAATCTCTTTTTCAGAAGCGCTGGCTTGAATGCCCGTTTTTAGACCCTTGGAAAAAATCTCATGAAAAAAGTTGCTCTCGTAACCGGTGCCAGCTCAGGCATTGGCCAAGCCTGTGCGTTGGGTTTGTTGAATGAAGGCTGGCAAGTGGTGCTGGTGGGTCGACGCACCGAAGCGTTGCAAGACACGTTGGCCAAAGCCGGCGCCCATGCCGCCAATGGCATCGTCATGCCAGCCGATGTGTCCGACGAAGCCCAAGTCAAAGCCTTGTTTGACAACGTGCGCCGCCAGTGCGGCCGTCTCGATTTGTTGTTCAACAACGCCGGCATTTCACTGGCCACCACCTTGCCCGGCGATATCTCGGGCGATGACTGGCGCCGCATGGTCGATGTGAACCTGAACGGGGCTTTTTATTGCCTCTCGCATGCCTTCAAGATGATGCAAGAACAAAGCCCGCAAGGGGGACGCATCATCAACAACGGCTCGATTTCAGCGCACGTGCCGCGTTATGGCTCCATCGCCTACACCGCCACCAAACACGCCATCTCGGGTCTGACCCGCGCGGCTTCGTTGGATGGCCGTGCGTTCAGCATCGCGGTCGGACAAATCGACATTGGCAACGTGGCCTCGGACATGACCGAAAAAATGGCCAAGGGCGTGCCGCAAGCCGATGGCACCATCAAAGCCGAACCCCGCATGGACATGACGTCGGTCGTGGAAACCTTTCTGACCATGACGCGCTTGCCGCTGTCAGCCAACATTTTGTTCACCACGGTGATGGCCACCAACATGCCGTTTGTCGGTCGGGGATAAGTCGCGCCTATGCAGTTGATGGACATTGGCCTGATTGGCCTGGGCGTGATGGGAGAAAACCTGGCGCTCAATTTGGCACGCCATGGTTTTGCAGTCACTGGTTTTGATCTCGATGCAGGCAAACGGCTGAGCTTCAGCCAACGCACACAAGGCCTGCCGGCCCAAGCGGCCGATTCGCTGGCGGATTTGGTGGCGAGCCTGCAAAGCCCGAGACGCATTTGGTTGATGGTGCCCGCGGGCAATGCCGTCGACGCGGTGCTGGCAGACCTGACGCCGTTGTTGAGTCCGGGCGATGTGGTGATGGACGGCGGCAACACGCTGTACCGCGACACCCAACGGCGCATCCAATCGCTTAAAGGGTCTGGCATCTTGTTTGTCGGCGCCGGTGTGAGTGGTGGCGAAGAAGGCGCTTTGCGCGGGCCGGCCTTGATGCCGGGCGGCGATGCTGCGGCTTGGCCCTGGCTCAAACCCATGCTGCAAGCCATTGCCGCAAAGGCCGACGACGGCAAGCCCTGCTGCGAATGGATGGGGCCTGACGGCTCGGGCCACTTTGTCAAGATGGTGCACAACGGCATTGAGTATGCCGACATGCAAACAATTTGCGAAGCCTACTGGCTCATGCATGAACTCTTGGACATGGCGCCTGCAGAGATCAGCGCGGTCTTCAGACAGTGGAACCAAGGCGAGCTCAGCAGCTACCTGATGGGCATCACGGCCGACATCCTGGCGCACACCGACCCCGAGTCGGGTGACGCGTTGGTGAACCTCATCTTGGACACAGCCGAACAAAAAGGCACCGGTAAATGGGCCAGCCAAGTGGCACTGGATTTGGGGGTCACCGCCCCCACCATTGCCAATGCTGTGTTTGCCCGCACCATCAGCGCACTGCAAAGCGAACGCGTGAAAGCCTCGCAAGTGCTCAAGGGCCCAAGCGCACGCCCTGCGAGCAACAGGCCTTCCGTGCTCGAAAAAATTCAACACGCGCTGCTGGCCGCCAAGATTTGTGCTTATGCGCAAGGCTTTAGTTTGCTCAAGGCCGCCGACCAAGAGCACCAATGGCATTTGCCCATGGGCACCGTGGCGGCGGTTTGGCGTGCGGGCTGCATCATTCGGGCGCGTTTGCTAGAAGACATTCGGCATGCCCATGAACGCAATTCCGAGTTAGACAACTTGCTGATGGACCCGCATTTTTCTGCCGTGATGGCACGTTGCCAACAAGCGCTGCGCGAGGTGGTGGCCTTGGGCGCCCAACAAGGCGTGGCCATTCCCTCGTTCATGAGCGCACTGAGCTATTACGACGCGTATCGGTCTGCCCGCTTACCGGCCAACCTGTTGCAAGCGCAACGCGATTATTTTGGTGCGCACAAATACCAGCGCATCGACTGGCCCGGCAAGTTTCACACCCAGTGGGCCGCCTGATCTCAGCGGCTCACGCGCACCACCGCATCGGCACGCTTGTGCAGATCGGGCAACAACTCAAGACCCAAGCCCGGCTTGTCGTTCAGGCTGATCATCCCGTTCTTGACTTGCGGTAACTCGGTCACGAGCTCTTTGTACCAACCACTGTAGAAAGCCCGCACGCTCTCTTGAATCAGCGCGTTGGGCGCATGCAAAGACAAATGGGTAGAAGCCGCCCACACCACGGGCCCTGTGCAGTCGTGCGGGGCCACGGGCAGTTGCCAAGCATCGGCCATGGCCGCAATTTTTCGGGCTTCCGTCAAGCCACCGCACCAACTCAAGTCCAACATGGCCACGCCGGCCACACCGGTTTGCAGGTAGTCTTTGAAGCCCCATTTGTAGCTCAGGGTTTCGCTGGCACAAATCAACGCCTTGCAATCCACCGCGTATTGCTTGAGCAAATCCAGGCTGTCCATGCGGATCGCGTCTTCGTGCCAAAAAGTGTCGAACTCCTGCAAGGCGCGCGAAATTTTTTGCGCCATGGGCAAACGCCACAGGCTGTGAAACTCGACCATGATGTCCATCTTGTCGCCGACAGCCCGGCGAATTTTTCGAAATGGCTCGAGAGCCGTGTTCAGGTCCTCGGGGCTGATGTACTGGCCATGCGACTTTTCAGCGGCCACATCAAATGGCCAAATTTTCATGCCGGTGATGCCCTCACTCAGCAACGACTCAGCCACTTCGTCGGCACGGTGCAAAAACCCCTGCAGATCTTCGTAAGGCCCAGCACTTCGCTCAAGGCCCCAGTTGCTGCTGGTCTGGTTCACATTGCTGCGGATGTACTGGTAGCCCGCGCAGGTGTTGTAAACCCGAATTTCGTCACGACTTTTGCCGCCCAACGCGGTGTAGACCGGCATGCCTGCAGCCTTGCCAAAAATGTCCCACAAAGCAATGTCAACCGCCGAGTTGCCACGGGTCTCGACGCCAGAGCCACGCCAGCCCAAATAACCCGTGACATCGCGCATGCGGGACTCGATGGCCAGAGGGTCTTGCCCGACCAGCTTGGGCGCCACCCATTCGTGCAAGTAGGCCTCAACGGCCTGCGCGCCCATGAACGTTTCACCCAAGCCGGTCAATCCTTCATCGGTGTGCAATCGCACCCAAATGATGTTGGGAAACTCGTCTAAGCGGATGGTTTCAAGCTGGGTGATTTTCATAATGACACTGTTTTTGACGTTAAAAAAGCCCCACAGCTTGCGGCTGTGGGGCTGGCTGCGGTCAATTAGCCGCCGCGTGCTTTCTTCAACTCGTCTTGCACCATCTTGATGGCGTCAGGGCCGATGGAGTCCTTGTGCTTGTCATACACCGAGGCCACTTTGGCGCGGATTCGGTTTTGCTCAGCCGCACTCACTTCGTTGACTTGCATGCCCTTGGTCTTCAAGGCAGCGAGCGATTTTTCGTTCAGTGCGCGGTTGGCCGCACGCTGGACTTTTTGGCCTTCCATGGCGGCTTCACGCAACACGGCTTGCTCTTGTGGGTTCAGCTGATCCCAGAGTTTTTTGCTGTACAGCACCAAGAAGGGTGTGTAAGCGTGGCGTGTGACGCTCAGGTACTTTTGCACTTCGTTGAACTTGGAAGTTTCAATCGTCACGAAGGGGTTTTCTTGGCCATCAATGGTCTTGGTCTCCAAGGCAGTGAAGACTTCACCAAAAGCCATAGGCACGGCGTTGGTCCCCAGCGTTTTGAAGGTGTCCAAGAAGATGTTGTTCTGCATCACGCGAACTTTCACCCCATCAAAGTCTTCCAACTTGGTGACGGGACGCTTGCTGTTGGTGAGGTTGCGGAAACCGTTCTCCCAATAGGCCAAGTTCACC
The DNA here is from genome assembly GCA_041179665.1 of Pseudomonadota bacterium. Taxonomy (GTDB): domain Bacteria; phylum Pseudomonadota; class Gammaproteobacteria; order Burkholderiales; family Burkholderiaceae_C; genus Limnohabitans_A. The sequence continues at coordinate 4,850 of JBEGTA010000105.1, read as the reverse complement.
AAGCCTGCAGCTTCCAGCTTGGCATTGAAATATTTGCCAGCAGCACCGTCCAAGACAGCATCTGCTTCTTTTTCGTTGGCAAACAAGAAAGGCAGGTCAAACACACCCAATTCTTTGATGATGCCCACCAGCGGCGAGCTGGAGGTGCAGACCATTTCTTGGGTACCGGCACGCAAAGCCTGAGTGGCTGGCAAATCGCCGCCAGCTGAGCCACCCCAGAAGGCCGTGATCTTCATTTTTCCACCCGTTTTGGCGGCCAAGACTTCTTGCATTTTCTTCACGCCCAAACCGACCGGGTGGTCTTCGTTCACACCGTTGGTGAACTTGATATTGCGGTCAGCAAATTGGGCCATGGCGCTGGAAGCCACCAAGAAGGTGCCTGCGATCAGGGTCACCAGATTTCTGCGTTTCAACATGACTGTCTCCTTTAAAAAAGCACGGTTTAAAAAAATCAACTCAACATCCACTTCATCGGCATGATGACGATGGACGGGAATGCCACCAACAAAGCCAACACAGCCAATTGCGCCCATAAGAACGGAAGGACGCCCTTGAAAGCTGTGTCCATATTGATCTTGGCTACGCCACAGACCACATTGAGTACCGTACCAACAGGCGGGGTAATCAATCCGATGGCGTTGTTCATGATGAACAGCACGCCGAAATAAACCGGGTCGATGCCCGCCTTGATGACCAAGGGCATCAGCACAGGCGTGAGAATAAGCACCGTGGGCGTAAAGTCAAGTGCCGTACCCACCACCACCACCAGCAGCATCAAGACGACCATGAGCAAGGTCTTGTTGCCCATCAACGGCTCCATCATGCGCGCCACCTCAGCCGGAATATTGGCCACCGTAATCAACCACGCGCTGACCATGGCCGCGGCCACCAAGAACATGATCACGGCGGTGGTTTTGCCCGCCGTGAGTATCAGGCTGTACAGCTTGGACCATTCCAATTCGCGGTAAATAAAAGCGCCCACCACAAAGCTGTACACCGCAGCAACCACGGCCGCCTCGGTGGGCGTGAAGACGCCAAACTTCATGCCGCCAATGATGAAAATTGGCAAGCCCAAGGCCAAGATGCCTTCCCGCGTGGCCCTGAGCCTTTCGCTCATGTTCATGCGGGGTGCGGGTTGCACGTTTTCTCGCTTGGCCACCCACCACCAGGTCAGGCCAATGGCCAACCCCATCAACAGGCCCGGGACGATGCCTGCCAAAAACAACTTGGTGATCGACACGTTGGCCGCCACGCCAAAAATGATGAAACCAATTGAAGGCGGAATGACCGGGGCAATGATGCCGCCCGAGGCAATCAACCCTGCGGAGCGTCCCACGTTGTAGCCAGCCCGCTTCATCATGGGAATCAGCAAGGCGGCCAAGGCCGCGGTATCAGCGACCGCAGAACCCGACAATGACGCCATGATGACTGCGGCCAGCACAGCCACATAGCCCAAACCTCCTCGGAAATGGCCGATCCAAGCCATGGCCAGATTCACAATGCGACGGCTCAAACCACCGGCATTCATGAACTCACCCGCCAGCAAAAAGAAGGGTACAGCCAACAAAGGGAAGTTGTCCGCGCCATCGACAAAACGCTGCGCCAAGATTTGGCTGTCAAAGGCGTTGATCATGCCGTTGCTGGCCATGTAAGCCATGAGGCACAGCCCGCACACCAACAAAGAGTAGGCGATGGGCATGCCCAAGGCCATGGCGCCCAACAGGCTGAAAACAAAGATGGCGATGGTCATGCGCGCCCCCTGCTCTCTGGCTTCAAGTCATCCAAGACCACCGTGTCTTCAGATTCGACCACCAGCACCAAGTCGTCTTCTTTCAGCTGCCCCGTGAACAACAGAAACAGTTGGTTCAGATTCATCACCGCCATCACGCTGGCCGTGACATAGCCAATGCCGTAAATCCAAATCATGGAAATACCGACCACCGGAGAGATGTTGGTCACTTGCAATTCATGCATTTGCCATGTGCCCCAAAAGAACAAAGCATTGCAGCCGAGCATCATGATTTCACTCAAGAAAAAGCAGAGTTTTTTTCCGCCCAAGGACAAGCGGCGCACCAAGGTGTCCACCCCCAAGTGACCTTTGTCGCGCATCGCCACCATGGCCCCGATGTAGGTAAGCCAAATGAAACAGTAGCGCGACATTTCGTCCGAGATGGATATGCCCGAATTGAACCCGTAGCGCAGCACCACGTTGCCAAACACCATGACGACCATGGCCACCAAGCAGACAACCACCAGAAACTCTAGGAACTTAAAAAATAAATCAATAACTTGTCGCATCCTCACTCACTTTCATTTTTCGTCTCAGGTGGGTCGGTGCCCCCGCCACGCGCGGCAATTTACGCCGCGATGACAGCACTTTTTCAATGTCATCGTTGGCCCCATTGATCAACACCATCAGTGCCTTTTCGGCTTTGACTGGGGAGTGGGCGATAACCGCATCGAGCACCGCCCGGTGCAACGGCAAAGAACTGCGGGGACCGTCTTTGATGCGGGTGGACAACTCAAAACTGGTGCGCAACAAAGCCGCCAGTGCCTCGCCCATTTTGACCAGCATGCGGTTGTGCGAAGCCTGCAACAAACCCTGATGAAAACGCAAATCGTGCACCACGTAATCACCGCCAAAGTCGATGGCATTTTTCATGCCCAAGAAAGCGTCTTCCAACTTGGCAATGTCCGCATCGGTGGCTTTCTCGGCTGCCATGCGCACTGCCGCTGGCTCGACCACCAAGCGCAACTCTTGCAAATCGCGCAAAAATTCTGGCGTGAGGCCGACATGGGCTTGCCACCGAATCACATCGGGGTCAAACCAATTCCACTGTTCTTGGCTGAGTACGCGTGTGCCCAATTTGGGGCCGGTCACCAACAACCCCTTGGCGATCAGGGACTTGATGGCTTCACGAATCACCGTACGGCTGACGCCCAACTCTTCGCACAGCAAAGGCTCTGGTGGCAATGAGGCCCCCACGGCATAACGCCCTGAAAGCACGGACTGGCCGAGCTTTTCGAGTGTATGAGCGTGGATATTTTGAACCATGGGCGGGTGCGATTTTTGGCAATCATATGATGAATAGAAGCCCGTAAAACCCTGTGAAAACCCTGCCTTTTGAGGATCTACAACAAAGGGTTTTCACGGATGTCACGGGGTTTACATGAGGGATGAAAATTCTCAATCATCATATGAATGATGTCCATGTCAAACCCCTTAACTCCAGCCCACCCATGACCTCCAATTCACGCAAAAAACCCGAAGACCTTCGCAGCCAGCAATGGTTTGGCCGACAAGACCGCGATGGCTTTGCCTACAGAAGCTGGGTCAAAGGCAAAGGGGTGCCGCACGACCAATTTGATGGTCGCCCCGTCATTGGCATTTGCAACACCTTCAGCGAGCTCACGCCTTGCAACTCCCACTTCAGAACCCTCGCCGAGCAGGTCAAGATTGGGGTTTATGAGGCCGGTGGGTTCCCGCTCGAATTTCCCGTCATGTCTTTGGGCGAAACCCTCTTGCGCCCCACCGCCATGCTCTACCGAAACTTGGCCAGCATGGACGTGGAGGAAAGCATTCGTGGCAACCCGATTGATGGCGTGGTGCTGCTCATGGGCTGTGACAAAACCACACCCAGTTTGTTGATGGGCGCGTCGAGTGTGGGTTTGCCGACGATTGGTGTTTCGGGCGGCCCGATGCTGAACGGCAAATGGCGCGGCCAAGAGCTGGGCTCGGGCACCGGCGTTTGGAGCATGAGTGAGCAAGTGCGTGCCGGCACCTTGAAACTGCAAGACTTTTTTGAAGCCGAGAGTTGCATGCACCGCAGCCACGGCCACTGCATGACCATGGGCACAGCCAGCACGATGGCCAGCATGGTCGAAGCGCTGGGCATTGGCTTGCCGGGCAATGCCGCCTACCCCGCCGTGGACGGCCGCCGCAATGTGCTGGCCCGTGATGCGGGGCGCCGCATCGTTGAGATGGTGCACACCGACCAAACCATCAGCAAAGTGCTGACCCGCGAAGCTTTCGAAAACGCCATTCGCACCTTGGCGGCCATTGGTGGCTCGACCAATGCCGTGATCCATTTGATTGCGATTGCGGGCCGCTTGGGCTTGAAACTGACGGTGGACGATTTCGAACGACTGGGCAGTGAGTTGCCTTGCCTGTTGAACTTGCAGCCTTCAGGCGAGCACCTGATGGAAGATTTTTGCTATGCCGGCGGACTGCCGGTGGTGATGAAAGAAATTGAACACCTGCTGCACAAAGACATTGTGACGGTGAGCGGGAAAACCGTGAGCGAGAACATCGCCAATGCCGTCAATTACGACCCACGCGTGATCAAAAAATTTGACGCGCCCTTCAAAGAAAAAGCGGGCATCGCCATCTTGCGTGGCAATTTGGCACCGCGCGGTGCGGTCATCAAACCCAGCGCAGCCACGCCCGCCCTGATGGTGCACACCGGACGCGCCGTGGTCTTCGAAGACAGCCACGATTTCCACAAACGCATCGACGACGAAAACTTAGATGTCGATGAAAACTGCATCTTGGTGCTGAAAAACTGCGGGCCCAAAGGTTACCCCGGCATGGCCGAGGTGGGCAACATGCCACTGCCCCCAAAGGTCTTGCGCAAAGGCATTACCGACATGGTGCGCATCAGCGATGCACGCATGAGTGGCACCGCTTATGGCACGGTGGTGTTGCACACCGCACCCGAAGCTGCAGCGGGCGGCCCGCTGGCCGTGGTTAAAAACGGTGATTTGATTGAGCTGAATGTGCCTGAACGCAAGTTGCAATTGCTCATCAGTGACGAAGAACTGGCCCAGCGCTTGGCACTTTGGGAAAAGCC
>JBEGTA010000104.1:0-3945 GCA_041179665.1 Pseudomonadota bacterium | reverse complement strand
TGATGGACTTGGGCAAACCCAAGCGCGACTGCGCCAACTCACCACCGATGTAAAACATGCTCATCAGCACCGCCGACAACACCATACCGGCCGGGTGCAAGCGCCCAACAAAAGCCACAATGATGGCCGCAAAACCATAGCCCGCAGGCACATACGGCGTGAGTTGCCCAATGGGGCCCGCCACTTCAAGCGCCCCTGCCAAACCCGCCGCGCCACCCGAGGTGAGCAAGGCCACCCACAAAGCTTTGCGCGATGAAAAGCCCGCGTAACGCGCCGCATCGGGGGCCAGACCGCCCACTTGCTGGGCAAAGCCTGCCCGTGTGCGGAACAAAAACACCCACAACAAGCCCGCACCCAGCAGCGCCAGCAACAAGCCCACACTGACACGCGAGCCCGACATCAGGCGCGGAATTTGGGTCACCGCTTCAAAGGTTTTGGACTGCGGAAAGTTAAAGCCCGCGGGGTCCTTCCAAGGGCCATAGACCAAATAACTCAGCACCATGTCGGCCACATAAACCAGCATCAAGCTGACCAAGATTTCGCTGGCATTGAAACGGTCGCGCAACAAGGCCGTGATACCGGCCCACAACATGCCGCCCAACACCCCGGCCAAGAGCACGGCCAGCACCACCCAACGGCCCGTGTCTTTGTCGGCCATGAGGGCCACGCCGCCGGCACACACGGCACCAATAACAAACTGACCCTCGGCGCCGATGTTCCAAACATTGGAGCGAAAACACACTGAAAGGCCCAGTGCAATCACCAACAAGGGCGTCGCCTTGACCATCAACTCACCCAGTGCATAGCCTGTTTTGATGGGCTCCCAAAAAAACATTTGCAAGCCGCGCACGGGGTCTTTGCCCAGCGCCATGAACAGCGCTACACCCAGCAACACGGTCAACACCAGCGCCAACAAGGGCGAGGCATAAGTCCACAGGCGCGAGGCTTGGGGACGGGGTTCAAGCCGCAGCATGTTGCGCTCCTTCTGGGGTGCTGCCAGCCGATGCAGCGGCCGGCCACAAACCACTCATCCACTCGCCAATGCGCGCCACGGTGGCCTCGGCCCTGGGCACCGAAGGCGACAAGCGCCCCTTGGCAATGACATGCAAACGGTCAGACAACTCAAACAATTCTTCCAACTCCTCACTCACCACCAAAACAGCGCAACCAGCATCGCGCAAGGCCAAAATTTCGGCCCGAATCTGCGCCGCTGCGCCCACATCAACGCCCCAAGTGGGTTGCGAGACGATCAGCAGTTTGGGCGCGGCACTGATCTCGCGCCCGACAATGAATTTTTGCAAGTTGCCACCCGACAACGATTGCGCGGGCGCCTGTGGGCCTGCGGCCTTAACCTTGAAGCGCGCAATGATGCTGCGGGCTTGCTCAACCAATTCACCGGTTCGAATCCAGCCCCCGCGGCCCAGCGCTTCGCTGCGGGTGAGCAGCAGGTTTTGCGACAAACTGAGCGAAGGCACCGCGCCCCGCCCCAAGCGTTCTTCGGGCACAAAATGCAGGCCGAGTTGACGCCGCGGCACCGGCCCCAACGCAGCCACACTCGTGCCCAGCAAGCGCACACTGTCTGCGCCGCACTGACTGCCGGCGCGGGTGTCTTCACCGGAGAGGGCCCACATCAGTTCACGTTGGCCATTGCCTGAAACGCCAGCCAAACCCACCACCTCGCCCGCACGCACGTGCAGCTCGACGCCTTCCAAGTCCACGCCAAAGGGGTCTTGCCGCTTGAGGCTCAAGCCTTTCACCGACAACACCACATCACCGGGCGCGCGCGCCACGTGTTCTAAAGCGGGTGGCTCGGCCCCAATCATGAGGCGACTGAGCGAGGCGTTAGACTCTTCACGGGGGTCGCACACGCCGGTGACTTTGCCACCGCGCAGCACGGTGCAGGCGCTGCACAGCGCACGAATCTCGTGCAACTTGTGCGAGATGTACAAAATGCTGCAGCCTTGGCTGACCAACTTGTGCAGCACCACAAACAATTTTTCGACCGCTTGCGGAGTGAGCACCGATGTGGGTTCATCCAAGATCAACAGCTTGGGTTCGGTCAGCAGCGCACGGATGATTTCGACGCGCTGCATTTCGCCCACGCTCAGGGTGTGCACCGGGCGGTCAGGCTCAAGATCCAAGCCGTATTCACTGGCCTTGGCCACAATGCGCTCGGTCACTTCGGCCAGACTCAGCGACTTGTCGAGACCCAGCCACACGTTCTCAGCCACGGTCAGGGTGTCAAACAAACTGAAATGCTGAAATACCATGCTGATGCCCAGCTTGCGGGCTTCTTGTGGGTTGCGGATGTTGACGCTCTGGCCATTGAACATCACCTGACCTTCGTCTGGCTTGACCGAGCCATAAATGATCTTCATCAACGTGGACTTGCCCGCACCGTTCTCACCCAGCACGGCATGGGCCTGTCCGGGCATCACGGTCAACGACACGTCCTGATTGGCCACCACGCCGGGGTAGCGTTTGGTGATGCCTTGCAAAGACAAAAGAGGAGTGGTCATGTCTGGGATGTGATCTTGTGATTCAAAAGGCGTTCGGTGCGGCCAAGTTCAAGGCACTCATTTTCACCTGTTCTCGCAACCATTTGGCCGCTGCCGAAGTGTGGCTGCGTTCATGCCAGAGTTGGTAATAAACCATGGGCGGAAAAGGCACCGGACAAGGCAGCAACGCCAAGCCGTGCTGTGCGGATGCACCCTCTAAAAACCGCTGGCAATAGTGACGCCCGGTGGTCAAGACCAACAAACTCGAGGCCACCATGCGAGGCATCAGGCCAAAGTAGGCACACCGCGCGGCAATGTTGCGCGACAGGTTCAAGCGGTCCAGGTGTTCGTCGATCACGCCGCGCCAACCGGGATAGGCTGGCATGGGGGCAATGTGCTCGCAGGCGAGCCAGTCGTCTTGCGTCCAGCCGCGACGCACCGCCGGGTGCTTGCTGCTGACCAAACACATCACCTCGTCTTTGAACAACTCGGCGCGGTGCAAAGCTTCGCTGGGTTGGGCCCAATTGCCAATCACCACATCGATCAGGCCTTGCCCCAAATCTTGCGAATATTGGGCCTGTGCGGACAGTGCATGCACCTCCACCCGGCAACCGGGGGCGAGCGATTTGATGCGCGCCATGACCGCAGGCAAAAACAAGGGGTCGAGGGTGTCGCTGGCCGCGATGCGAAAGGTTTCGTGGGCCAAGGCGGGATCAAACCCGCGCTCGGGCGTGAACAAAGTTTCGGCCGACTGCAAGATGGTGCTGACCGGGCCCAACATCTGCAAGGCCACTTCGGTGGGCACCATGCCCGAGCCCGATCGCACCAAAATTGGGTCGCCCGTCAGCTCGCGCAAACGCTTCAGGGCCACCGACACCGCGGGCTGTTGTTGGCCGAGGCGCATGGCCGTTTTGGAGACACTGCGTTCGATGAGCAAGGTATGGAGCGTCCGGATCAATTGAAGGTCGATCTTGTCTAAAAGATGCGCTGGCTTCATATCCGTTTGTAGATAAGCGTTATGGCGATTCGCCCATGAAGGGGCTTCGGGTTTGTCCTAGGATCTGGTGGTCCATTTGCACCCATTTGCCATGTCAAAAACGCCCGTCTCTCCTCTGAAATCGGTGCCGCTTCAGTCCAGTGCCTTGCGCTTCTGGCATCGCGGTCAAATCTTGAATCACGGCAATGTACCACCAGATCGCACCCTGCTCGACCTGCTCCGCGAAGACCTGCGGCTGTCGGCCACCAAAGAGGGGTGTGCGGCCGGTGACTGTGGCGCTTGCACGGTGGTGGTGGCCGAACCGGTCAATGGGCAACTGCACTACCGGGCGGTGAACAGCTGCATCAAGCCGGCCCATGCCATCGACGGCATGGCGCTTTGGACGGCCGCTGACTTGAGCCAAGCCAACGGTGAGTTGCACCCGGTGCAACGCAGCATGGTGGCTTGCCA
>JBEGTA010000103.1:0-2809 GCA_041179665.1 Pseudomonadota bacterium | reverse complement strand
CCTTGTCGGCCCTGCAACCAGACATCACGGTCGAGGTGTTGCCCGAGATTGATTCCACCAACACCGAACTCATGCGCCGCGCGCGTGCAGGGCAAACTTACCCCGTGCTGTTGGTGGCTGAGTCGCAAACCGCTGGCCGTGGCCGCTTGGGCCGTCCGTGGCACGGGCGGGTGGGTGACGCCCTGACCTTCTCATTGGGGCTGCAAATGGTGCCGCATGACTGGTCGGGCCTGTCATTGGCCGTGGGCTTGTCATTGGCGCGCAGCCTAGACCCCGAAGGTGCTCTGGGTGTGAAATTGAAATGGCCCAACGACTTGTGGGTGGCCCAACCCAACACGCCACAAGGCTGGGGCAAGTTGGCGGGTATCTTGATTGAAACGGCCACCGTGGCTCACCTAGACCCCAGCGTCGCGACGAGTGCCGCTGCACGTTATTGCGTGGTGGGTGTGGGCATCAACATTGCGCCACCCCAGGCCGAGGGCCTCTCCACCGCGCCCATGGGCCTGCAAACCCTGTTGCCCAATGTCACTGCACCGCTGGCACTGGTCAAGGTGGCCACATCGCTGTTGCGTACCCTGCTGGCTTTCGAGCAGGGTGGCTTTGCGCCGTTGCAAAATGCTTTCAATGCGCGTGATGCCTTGCACGATTTGCCCGTCACCTTGAGCGACGGCCGCAGCGGCATAGCGCGTGGTGTGGATGCCACCGGTGCTTTGTTGGTAGAAACAGCGCAAGGCCTAGAGGCCATCACCAGTTCGGAAGTGAGTGTTCGACCGCAATGAAAAAAAATGCTCTTTGGCGCAACCTCGTGTTGGCCCTTTTCGTCATCAACCTGCTCTTTTGGGCCTGGACCCAAGGCTATTTGCGCGCCGTGGGATTGGGGCCCAAAGTGGTGAACGAACCCGAGCGACTGCAAGAGCAAGTGGTGCCTGAGGCTTTGCAGATCAAACCGGCTGCGCCGTCCTAAACGCTTTGACGCAGTGGCTTAAGACGAAAGCACCCTCTCGATCAAACGGTCTCAGCAACTTTCGCCTCGACAGGCGCAGGCGTGCGAATCAAATAATCAAACGCACTCAACGCCGCCTTCGAGCCCTCACCCGCTGCAATCACAATTTGTTTGTACGGCACGGTGGTCACATCACCTGCGGCAAACACGCCGGGCAGGTTGGTGTGGCATTTGTCGTCGATCACGATTTCGCCAAACTTGCTGAGCTCTAAAGTGCCCTTCAAAAACTCGGTGTTGGGCACCAAGCCAATTTGCACGAACACACCTTCCAGAGCCACCAACGTTTCTTGATTTGTTGCGCGGTCTTTGTAGCGCAGGCCGTTCACTTTTTGTCCGTCACCGGTAATCTCGGTGGTTTGCGCGTTCACATGAATGGTCACATTGGGCAAGCTCTTGAGTTTGCTCACCAACACCGCGTCCGCTTTCAAGGCGTCGGCAAATTCCACCAAGGTCACATGTTCCACCACGCCCGCCAAATCGATGGCGGCTTCCACGCCTGAGTTGCCACCGCCAATGACGGCCACGCGTTTGCCTTTGAACAAAGGACCATCGCAGTGCGGGCAATAGGCCACGCCTTTGTTTTTGTACTCTTGCTCGCCGGGCACATTCACATTGCGCCAGCGTGCGCCGGTAGACACAATCACGCTGCGTGCCTGCAAGACCCCGCCGTTGGCCAAGTGCACTTGCACCCAACCACCCACTTCTGCGGCGGGCACAATTTTTTCGGCGCGTTGCAAGTTCATGATGTCCACTTCGTAGTGGCGCACTTGGGCTTCGAGCGCCGCCGCAAATTTGGGCCCATCGGTCTCGAGCACCGAGATGTAGTTTTCAATGCCCATCGTGTCGTTCACTTGACCGCCAAAACGCTCAGCGGCCACACCCACGCGAATGCCTTTGCGCGCAGCGTACACCGCGGCGGCTGCACCGGCGGGGCCACCGCCCACGATCAACACATCGAAGGGGTCTTTTTCGCTCAGCTTGACGGCGTCGCGTGCGGCTGCGTTGGTGTCCAACTTGCCGACGATTTCTTCCAAGCTCATGCGGCCTGAGCCAAACACTTGGTCGTTCATGTACACCATGGGCACAGCCATCACTTGGCGTGCTTCCACTTCGGCTTGGTTGAGCGAGCCGTCGATCACGGTGGTGTCGATCTTGGGGTTGTAAATCGCCATCAAGGTGGCGGCTTGCACCACATCAGGACAGTTGTGGCATGACAAAGACATGTAGACCTCAAACTTCATCTGCGCGTCGAGGGCTTTGATTTGCTCTAACACGTCAGCTTCCACTTTCGGTGGGTGACCGCCCGTCCACAACAGCGCCAACACAAGCGATGTGAACTCATGCCCCAACGGAATGGCCGCAAAACGCACGCCGCGTGTTTCGCCTTCTTTGGCAATCACAAACGAAGGCTTGCGCGCGTCGTTGCCCGAATCGTCAAAGCTCACCTTGTCAGACAGCTCGGCAATCTCCAACAACAGTTCACGCAACTCGGCGCTTTTCTCGCTGGCGTCGAGCGTGGCGACCAAGCGAATGGGTTGGCGCAAGTTTTGTAAATACGCTTGCAACTGGGTTTTCATTTGTGCGTCGAGCATGGTGTTTCCTTTCGGCGATGCGTCGCCAACTTCAACAAAATTTCAAAAGCTGTGCCAAACAATGGCGCTGTGAGCTGGGGCGCACCCCGGAGATGCGCACCCCAACAAGCAGCGACACTGCTTAGATCTTGCCCACCAAGTCCAGTGAGGGGGTCAATGTCTTGGCGCCGTCGTTCCATTTGGCTGGGCACACTTGGCCGGGGTTGGCGGCGGT
>JBEGTA010000102.1:0-13669 GCA_041179665.1 Pseudomonadota bacterium | reverse complement strand
CGCAATTGGGGTCTGAAGGACTATGAGTCCCGGGGTGGTTATGCTGCTTTGCGCAAAATTTTGGGCAAAGACGGCGGCGAAGGTTTAACGCAAGACCAAGTCATTGCCACGGTCAAAGAATCGGGCTTGCGTGGCCGCGGCGGCGCTGGTTTCCCAACGGGTCTGAAGTGGAGCTTCATGCCCCGCCAGTTCCCCGGTCAAAAGTACCTTGTTTGCAACTCGGACGAAGGTGAGCCCGGGACTTGCAAAGACCGCGACATCATGGAGTACAACCCGCACACCGTGATCGAGGGCATGATCATTGCGGCCTATGCCATGGGCATCAGCGTGGGTTACAACTACATCCACGGTGAAATTTTCCACACCTATGAACGCTTTGAAGCGGCTTTGGATGAAGCCCGTGCAGCTGGCTATTTGGGCAACCACATTCTGGGCAGCACCTTCAGCTTCCAGTTGCACGCCTCGCACGGTTTTGGCGCTTACATCTGCGGCGAAGAAACCGCCTTGCTCGAATCCTTGGAGGGCAAAAAAGGCCAGCCGCGCTTCAAGCCGCCATTTCCAGCCAGCTTTGGTTTGTATGGCAAGCCCACCACCATCAACAACACCGAAACCTTTGCCGCAGTGCCTTGGATCATTCGCAATGGCGGTCAGGCTTACCTCGAGTGCGGCAAGCCCAACAACGGTGGCACCAAGATTTTCTCGGTCAGCGGTGACGTGGAGCGCCCAGGTAACTACGAAGTGCCGATGGGCACACCGTTTGCCAAGTTGCTCGAGTTGGCCGGTGGCGTTCGCGGTGGGCGCAAGCTGAAGGCCGTGATTCCAGGCGGCTCGTCTTCGCCGGTCATTCCTGCTGACTTGATGATGACTTTGACCATGGACTACGACAGCATCGCCAAAGAGGGCGGTTCGATGTTGGGTTCAGGCGCCGTGATCGTGATGGACGAAACACGTTGCATGGTCAAGGCGCTGGCGCGACTGTCTTACTTTTACTCTCACGAATCGTGCGGCCAATGCACGCCTTGCCGTGAGGGTACGGGCTGGTTGTGGCGCATGGTCGATCGCATTGAAAACGGCCAAGGCCGTGCGAGCGACTTGGACATGCTGGACAGCGTGGCTGGCAACATCATGGGCCGCACCATTTGCGCCTTGGGTGATGCAGCGGCCATGCCGGTGCGCGGCATGCTCAAACATTTCCGTCACGAATTTGTACACCACATTGAACACAAGACCTGCATGGTCGGTGCCGATGTGTCAACGGTGAAGACCCATGGTTGAAATAGAACTCGACGGTCAGAAAGTGGAAGTTGCCGAAGGCAGCATGGTGATGCATGCGGCTGAAAAAGCGGGCACCTACATTCCCCATTTCTGCTATCACAAGAAACTCTCCATCGCGGCCAACTGCCGCATGTGTCTGGTTGAGGTCGAAAAGGCCCCCAAGCCCATGCCCGCTTGCGCCACCCCAGTGACGCAAGGCATGATCGTGCGCACCAAGAGCGACCGCGCCATTGCCGCGCAAAAGTCGGTGATGGAGTTTTTGCTCATCAACCACCCGCTCGATTGCCCCATTTGCGACCAAGGCGGTGAGTGCCAGTTGCAAGACTTGGCTGTGGGTTATGGCGGCACTTCTTCGCGCTACGAAGAAGAAAAGCGTGTGGTGTTCCACAAAGAAGTGGGGCCGCTGATCTCGATGGAGGAGATGAGCCGTTGCATTCACTGCACCCGCTGCGTGCGTTTTGGTCAAGAAGTGGCTGGCGCCATGGAGTTGGGCATGTCGCACCGCGGTGAGCATGCCGAGATCGAGACTTTCTTGGGTCAAACCATCGACTCCGAGTTGTCCGGCAACATGATCGACATTTGCCCCGTGGGCGCGTTGACCAGCAAGCCCTTCCGCTACAACGCCCGCACTTGGGAACTGTCGCGCCGCAAGTCGGTGGCAGCACACGACTCTTCGGGTGCCAACTTGGTGGTTCAAGTCAAGAACAACCAGGTCATGCGCGTGGTCCCTCTCGAGAACGAAGAAGTCAACGAGTGCTGGATTGCCGACCGCGACCGTTTCTCCTATGAAGCCTTGAACGGCGAAGAGCGCTTGACCCAACCCATGCTCAAGCAGGGCGGTGAGTGGAAAACCGTGGATTGGCAAACCGCTTTGGAATATGTGGCCAACGGTTTGCGCAATATCCAGCGCGACCATGGCGCCAACAGCATTGGCGCATTGGTCAGCCCGCACAGCACTCTGGAAGAGTTGTATTTGGCCGGTGCATTGGTGCGTGGCTTGGGCTCTGACAACATTGACCACCGTCTGCGCCATGCCGAATTTGCGGCAGCCGATGGCGTGCGGACGCTGGGCACGTCGATTGCCTCACTGAGCTCGTTGCAGCGCGTGTTGGTGGTCGGTTCTAACTTGCGCAAAGAGCATCCACTGTTCGCGTTGCGTGTGCGCCATGCAGTGCGCCACGGGGCGCAGCTGAATGTGTTGACCTCTGCCGCAGCGTTTGGCCATGCCGATGCTTGGGCCATGCCCGTGACCCAGGCCATGGTGTGCGAGGCTTCTGCATGGGCTCAAGCCTTGGCCGATGTGGCAGCTGCCATTGCGGCAGAAAAAGGCGTCACCGCACCTTGTGCAGGTAACGCCACAGCTCAGGCGCAAGCCATTGCCAAGTCTTTGATGGGCGGCGAGCGCAAAGCGGTGTTGTTGGGCAATGCCGCTGCGCACCATGCCAATGCGTCTTCTTTGTTGGCTTTGGCCAATTGGATTGGCGAGCACACGGGTGCCAGCGTCGGTTACTTGACCGAAGCGGCCAACACCGTGGGCGCCCAGTGGGTGGGCGCTCAGCCACAGACTGGCGGCAAAAATGCTGGCCAAATGTTGGCCGGGGGTTTGAAAGCTGCCGTGTTGCTGAACACCGAACCTGAATTCGACAGCGCGGCAGGAGCTGCCGCTGCAAGCACTTTGGCGCAAGCCGAAATGGTCGTCACCTTGAGCCCGTTCAAAGCCAACATGGCCTTCAGCGATGTGTTGTTGCCGATTGCCCCGTTCACCGAAACGTCGGGCAGTTTTGTCAACGCCGAAGGGCGTTTGCAAAGTTTCCATGCCGTGGTGAAGCCATTGGCTGAAACCCGGCCCGCTTGGAAGGTGCTGCGCGTGCTGGCCAACTTGCTGGACATTCCCGGTGTTTCTTTTGAGACATCCCAAGACGTGTTGGCCCGTGCCACGGCGAAGCCTTTGGTGGCATCCAACGCCGTGCGCACAGACATTCGATTGGCGGGTCCTGTGACAGCACCCGCTGTGGCTTCGATTTACCAGCTCGATGGCATCGTTCGACGCGCACCGTCGTTGCAATTGACGGCAGATGCACGCCAGGAGGTGACCGCATGATCGATGCGCTGTACAACGGTGGCCTGAACCTGATCGCCGCCTCGTGGTGGGCGACTTTGGTCTGGCCTGTTTTGTGGATCTTGCTCAAGATCGTGGCCATTCTTGCGCCACTGATGGGCGCGGTAGCTTACTTGACGCTCTGGGAGCGCAAGCTGCTGGGCTTCATGCAAGTGCGTCACGGCCCCAACCGCGTGGGACCCATGGGCTTGTTGCAGCCCATTGCCGATGCGCTCAAGTTGCTGACCAAAGAATTGATCAACCCTTCAGCGGCCAGCTTGGGCTTGTTCCGCTTGGGTCCGATCATGGCCATCATGCCCGCACTGGCCGCTTGGGTGGCCATTCCTTTCGGCCCTGAAGTGGCACTCACCAACATCAATGCCGGCTTGTTGCTGGTGATGGCGATCACCTCGATTGAGGTGTATGGCGTGATCATCGCGGGCTGGGCTTCTAACTCCAAGTACGCTTTCTTGGGTGCGTTGCGCGCATCGGCACAGATGGTGAGTTACGAGATCGCCATGGGCTTTTGCTTCTTGGTTGTCTTGATGGTCTCGGGCAGCATGAACTTGACCGAAATCGTGTTGGCTCAAGGCAAGGGTCAAATGGCCCACATGGGCTTGGGCTTCTTGTCTTGGAACTGGTTGCCGCTGCTGCCGATCTTTGTGGTCTATCTGATCTCGGGTGTGGCTGAAACCAACCGTCACCCCTTCGACGTGGTCGAGGGTGAAGCCGAAATCGTGGCAGGCCACATGGTCGAGTACTCGGGCATGGGCTTTGCGATCTTCTTCTTGGCCGAATACGCCAGCATGTGGTTGGTGTCCATTTTGGCGGTGATCATGTTCTTGGGCGGCTGGTTGTCGCCCATCGACAGCCCCTTGTTCAACATGATCCCTGGCTGGATTTGGTTGGGCCTGAAAACCTTCTTGGTCGTCTCCATGTTCATCTGGATTCGCGCCACTTTCCCTCGCTTCCGCTATGACCAGATCATGCGTCTGGGCTGGAAGATTTTCATTCCCGTCACCCTGGTGTGGCTGCTGGTGGTGGGCGCATGGCTGTTCTCACCCTGGAACATCTGGAAATAAGCGGTTCAAGACCATGACCACAATGACTGCTTCCTCCTTCTCCATCAAGGACTTCTTCAAGAGCTTCATGCTCGTGGAGTTGCTCAAGGGCATGGCCCTGACTGGACGCTACGCGTTTGCCCGCAAGGTCACCGTGCAGTTTCCGGAAGAAAAAACGCCTCTGTCGCCACGCTTTCGCGGCTTGCATGCCTTGCGCCGTTATGACAACGGTGAAGAACGTTGCATTGCTTGCAAATTGTGCGAAGCCGTGTGCCCAGCGATGGCCATCACCATCGAGGCGGGTCAGCGCGAAGACGGCTCACGCCGGACCACGCGTTACGACATTGACCTGACCAAGTGCATCTTTTGCGGCTTTTGTGAAGAAAGTTGCCCGGTGGATTCCATCGTGGAGACGCATATTTTTGAATACCACGGCGAAAAACGCGGTGACCTGTACTTCACCAAAGACATGTTGCTGGCCGTGGGTGACCGTTACGAAAAAGAGATCGCAGCCGCCAAAGCCGCCGATGCTCCTTACCGTTGAACGCCACCCAGTCCTGAACATTTAAAAAGACAGACCTATGGACGTCAAGACCGGTTTCTTCTACCTCTTTTCGTTGGTGCTGCTGTTTGCAGCCTTTCGAGTCGTGACTGCACGCAACCCCGTGCACGCTGTGCTGTACCTCATGCTGGCTTTCTCGCAAGCCTCAGCTGTTTGGTTTTTGCTGCATGCCGAATTCCTCGCCATCGCTTTGGTGTTGGTTTATTTGGGTGCGGTGATGGTGCTCTTCTTGTTTGTGGTGATGATGTTGGACATCAACATTGACATCATGCGCAAGGGCTTTTGGAAACACTTTCCGCTGGCCGCGACATTGGGTGCCATCGTGGCGCTTGAAATGGCAGCTGTGTTGTTATCGGGTTTCCGTGTGTCCCAAGCGCCTGCCATGTTGGCCGGCGCTGTGCCAGTGGACAACAGCAAAGCCTTGGGCATCTTGTTGTACACCGAGTACCTGATGCCGATTCAGATTGCCGCCTCTATCTTGTTGGTGGCGATGATTGCCGCGATTGCCCTGACCTTGCGTGAACGCAAAGACAGCAAAGCCATCGACGCTTCCTTGCAAGTCAAGGTGCGTGCGGCCGACCGTATGCAAGTGGTCAAGATGGACGCAACCCAGCCGGCGCCTGCACCTGCAGCCCCTGTGGAGGAAAGCAAATGATGACCTTGACCCTCGGACACTTTTTGTCGCTCGGCGCCATGCTGTTTGCATTGGCTGTGATCGGCATCTTTTTGAACCGCAAAAACCTGATTGTTTTGCTGATGGCCATCGAATTGATGTTGCTGGCGGTGAACATGAATTTCGTCGCGTTCTCCCACTATTTGGGTGACATGCACGGTCAAGTTTTCGTGTTTTTTATTCTGACGGTGGCGGCTGCTGAGTCGGCCATCGGTCTGGCGATCCTGGTGCTGTTGTTCCGCAACAAGAACAACATCAACGTGGACGAACTCAATTCGCTCAAGGGTTAACAAGAATATGAGTCAAACCCTCAACGCAAGTACTTTGCTGGCCGTTCCGCTCGCGCCTTTGGCTGGCGCGTTATTGGCCGGTGTCCTCGGTACCCAATTTGGTGGCAACTGGATTGGCCGCCGCCTGTCGCACTCCTTGACCATTTTGGGCGTGCTGGTGTCGTTCATCCTCTCCGCCATGACCCTGAAAAGTGTCATCGATGGCGCCCGCTTCAATGAAACCCTCTACACCTGGATGGTGGTGGGCGGCTTGAAGATGGAGATCGGCTTTTTGGTCGATGGCATCACCGCCATGATGATGTGCGTGGTGACCTTTGTTTCGCTGATGGTGCACATTTACACCATTGGTTACATGGAAGAAGACGAAGGCTACAACCGCTTCTTCGCCTACATCTCGCTGTTCACTTTCTCCATGCTGATGCTCGTCATGAGCAACAACTTGCTCCAGTTGTTCTTCGGCTGGGAGGCCGTGGGCTTGGTGTCTTATTTGTTGATTGGCTTTTGGTACAACAAGCCGACGGCGATCTTCGCTAACATGAAGGCCTTCTTGGTTAACCGGGTCGGAGACTTTGGCTTTATTTTGGGCATTGGCCTGATCGTGGCCTACACCGGTACCCTCAACTACACCGAGTTGTTTGCCAAAGCCAACGAGTTGGCCAGCATCAATTTCCCTTGGTATGTCTTTGGCCTCGACGGCATGTTGATCACGGTGATCTGCATCAGCTTGTTCATTGGTGCCATGGGCAAGTCGGCGCAGTTCCCTCTGCATGTGTGGTTGCCTGACTCGATGGAAGGCCCCACCCCCATTTCTGCGCTGATCCACGCCGCGACGATGGTGACCGCCGGCATCTTCATGGTCGCCCGCATGTCGCCTTTGTTTGAGTTGTCCGACGCGGCGCTCAACTTCATCATGGTGATCGGCGCCATCACGGCCCTGTTCATGGGTTTCTTGGGCATCATCCAAAACGACATCAAGCGTGTGGTGGCTTATTCCACCCTGTCGCAACTCGGTTACATGACGGTGGCTCTGGGCGCTTCGGCTTACTCGGTGGCGGTGTTCCACCTCATGACACACGCCTTCTTCAAGGCCTTGTTGTTCTTGGGTGCAGGCTCCGTCATCATGGGCATGCACCACAATCAAGACATCCGATGGATGGGTGGCGTGCGCAAGTACATGCCCATCACCTGGATCACTTCCTTGTTGGGTTCGCTGGCCTTGATCGGCACACCTTTGTTCTCCGGTTTCTATTCCAAGGACAGCATCATTGAGGCCGTGCACCTCAGCAACTTGCCTGCCGCTGGCTTTGCCAATTTTGCGGTCTTGGCCGGCGTCTTTGTGACCGCTTTCTATTCGTTCCGCATGTACTTCTTGGTGTTCCACGGCGCCGAGCGTTACGACCAAAATCCGGATGCCCATCACGGCCACGACCACCACGGTCACGACGACCATGGCCACGACAAACCCCACGAATCGCCTTGGGTGGTGACGGTGCCTTTGGTCTTGTTGGCCATTCCTTCGGTGGTGATTGGCTTCATGACCATTCAGCCCATGCTCTATGGCGACTTCTTCAAAGACGTGATCTTTGTTGATGCTGCCAAGCATCCCGCCATGACCCAATTGGGTGAGCTGTTCCACGGCCCAGTGGCGATGGCGCTGCACGGCCTGAGTACCGCACCTTTCTGGTTGGCTTTGGCTGGCGTGGTGACCGCTTGGTACATGTACCTGATCAACCCCAAAGTGCCCGCGTTCTTTGCTCGCGCTTTGCGTCCATTGATTGTGGTCATGGAGAACAAGTACTTCATGGACTGGATCAACGAGAACATCTTGGCCAAAGGGGCCAGAGGCCTCGGACAAGGTCTGTGGAAGGTGGGCGACCGCGCCATCATCGACGGCTTCTTCGTCAATGGTTCATGGAAAGTCGTAGGCTTGGTTTCGGGCGTGGTGCGCTGGTTCCAGTCGGGCTTCCTGTACCACTATGCCCTGGTCATGATCTTGGGCGTGTTTGTGCTGATGACGTATTTCGTCTGGCTCGCTTAACGATATTGAGGACAAAATAAAAATGGGATTGTTAAGCCTCGCCATCTGGACACCAATTGCTTTTGGTGTCGTCTTGTTGGCCCTCGGTCGTGACAGCCAAGCCCGCGCAGTGCGCTGGTTGGCTTTGGTTGGATCGGTGGTCAGCTTTCTCTTGACCTTGCCGCTGTATTCGGGCTTTCAGCTCGGCACCTCGGCCATGCAGTTCGTTGAAAAAGCACCTTGGATCGAGCGGTTCAATGTCCATTACCACTTGGGTGTGGATGGCATCTCGCTTTGGCTGGTGTTGTTGACGGCGTTCATCAACGTGATCGTGGTGATCGCGGGTTGGGAAGTCATCACCCGCAAAGTGAACCAGTACATGGCCGCCTTCTTGATCCTGTCGGGTCTGATGATTGGCGTGTTCTCGGCACTGGACGGCATTTTGTTTTATGTCTTCTTTGAAGCCACCTTGATTCCCATGTACCTGATCATTGGTATTTGGGGTGGTCCGAACAAGATCTACGCTGCCTTCAAGTTTTTCTTGTACACCTTGATGGGCTCATTGCTGACCCTGATTGCACTGGTTTATTTGTACACCGCATCCAACGGCAGCTTTGACATCCTGACTTGGCACAAGCTGCCGCTGTCGGGTACGGTGCAAACTTTGTTGTTCTTTGCATTCTTCGCCGCCTTTGCCGTGAAGGTGCCCATGTGGCCCGTTCACACTTGGTTGCCCGATGTGCACGTTGAAGCGCCGACCGGCGGCTCTGCTGTGCTGGCGGCCATCATGCTGAAACTGGGTGCTTACGGCTTCTTGCGTTTCTCGATGCCCATTGCACCCGATGCCGCGCGCGAGTGGGGCATGTTCATGATCGTCTTGTCGTTGGTGGCCGTGGTGTATGTGGGCTTGGTGGCCATGGTGCAGCAAGACATGAAGAAACTCGTGGCTTACTCCTCCGTGGCGCACATGGGTTTTGTCACCTTGGGCTTTTTCATCTTCAATCCGCTGGGCGTGTCCGGCGGCATTGTGCAAATGATTGCGCACGGCTTTGTCTCTGCCGCCATGTTCTTGTCCATTGGCGTCTTGTACGACCGCGTTCACTCGCGTGAGATCTCCAGCTATGGCGGTGTGGTCAACACCATGCCCAAATTTGCGGCCTTTGCCTTGTTCTTTGCCATGGCCAACTGCGGCTTGCCAGGCACGGCTGGTTTTGTGGGCGAGTGGATGGTCATTCTGGGCGCCGTGAAGTTCAATTTCTGGGTGGGCACTTTGGCCGCATCGGCATTGATCTTTGGCGCTGCATATACCCTGTGGATGTTCAAGCGTGTCTACCTTGGCCCCGTGGCCAATGACGATGTCAAAGAGTTGACCGACATCAATGCGCGCGAGTTCTTGGTGATGGCCTTGCTGGCTGCCGCCGTGCTCTACATGGGCGTCTACCCCAAACCCTTCACTGACGTGATGGACACTTCGGTGGCCGACTTGCTCAAGCACGTGGCCTTGTCCAAGTTGCCTTGAGCAGCGGGCATTGAACAATTAGCCAGATTAGAAGAATTGAGAGAACACACATGATGGACAGCCCCAACTGGATGACGATTTATCCGGAGATCGTGTTGTTGGTCATGGCTTGCGTGATTGCGCTGGCCGACCTCTTCGTGAAAAGCCCCAAGCGCACCGCCACCTATGCCCTGACTTTGTTGTCTTTGGGTGGTGTGGCCTTGTTGCATGCGTTTTACGCCGATGCCGGTGAAACGGGCTACGGCTTTGGCCGACTCGTTGTCAGCGACCCGATGGGCCATTGGCTCCGTTGCTTTGCGGCTGTGGCGGTGATGGTCACCTTGGTCTATTCGCGCCCCTATGCAGCAGACCGCGACATGTTGCGCGGCGGAGAAATCTTCAGCCTCAGCATGTTCGCGCTGTTGGGCATGAGCTTCATGATTTCGGGTCAGAACTTCATCGTGATCTATTTGGGTCTCGAGTTGTTGACCTTGTCCAGCTACGCCTTGGTGGCGCTGCGCCGTGACCACACGCAAGCCACCGAAGCGGCCATGAAGTACTTTGTACTGGGCGCCATGGCTTCTGGCTTCTTGTTGTACGGCATGTCCATGTTGTATGGCGCAACCGGCAGTCTCGAGTTGTCTGAAGTGCTCAAGGCCATTGCTTCGGGTCAGGTCAACCACCAGGTGTTGGTGTTTGGACTGGTCTTCATTGTCTCTGGCCTCGCTTTCAAAATCGGCGCCGTGCCTTTCCACATGTGGGTACCTGACGTTTATCAAGGTGCGCCAACGGCTGCAACGCTGATGATTGGTGGGGCGCCCAAATTGGCGGCTTTTGCCATCATGATTCGCTTGCTGGTGGAAGGCTTGCTGCCGCTGGCTTTTGACTGGCAGCAAATGTTGTCGTTGCTGGCGATCGGCTCGCTCTTGATCGGCAACTTGGCCGCGATTGCACAAACCAACCTCAAGCGCATGCTGGCTTACTCCACCATCGCGCAAATGGGTTTTGTCCTGTTGGGCTTTGTGGCGGGCGTCATCAATGGCCAAACCACTTTGGCGGCCAATGCCTACAGCTCGGCCATGTTCTACATCGTCTCTTATGTGTTGACCACATTGGCCAGCTTCGGCGTGATCATGCTGTTGGCACGTCAAGGTTTTGAGAGCGAAGAGATCACCGATTTCGCAGGCTTGAACCAACGCAGCCCGTTGTACGCTGGTGTCATGGCGATCTGCTTGTTCTCGATGGCGGGCATTCCTCCGATGGTGGGCTTCTATGCCAAGTTGTCGGTCTTGCAATCGTTGCTGGTCTCTGGTCAAAGCTTCTACATCGGCTTGGCGATTTTTGCGGTCATCATGTCTCTGATTGGCGCGTTCTATTACTTGCGCGTGGTCAAGGTCATGTACTTTGACGAGCCGGTCACGGCCACCACCGTGTCGGCCGATGCCGATGTGCGTGTGGTCTTGTCCATCAATGGTTTGTTGGTGTTGGTGTTGGGCATCGTGCCGGGCGCTTTGATGGCCCTGTGTGCAGATGCCATCGCCCGCATGTTGTCGATCTGACTTGAGATAACCCCATGTCCAGCGATTTGCAAATTGGCATTTTGATTGCATTGGCCGTCTTGGCGGCCAACTTGCCGTTTGCCAATCAGCGCATTTTGGTGGTCGGGCCGCAGCGACTGTCTAAATCATTGTTTTGGCGATTGGCTGAGCTGGTGTTGCTCTACTTTGTGGTGGGCGCCGTGGGCTTGGCCTTCGAAAAACACGCAGGCCAAATCGCTCCCCAAGGGTGGGAGTTTTATGCCATCACAGGCACCATGTTTGTGACGCTGGCATTTCCTGGTTTCGTCTACCGTTACCTGATGCACCGAAAGCATTGAGCGCTTTGGTCTGGGACTCGGCATGTCTGATGAGCACCTGATCGAGCACCGTGTCAGCCAACAAGAGTTGTTGCGCGGCGATTTTTTACACGCTTTTCGCGACACCGTCCGCCTGCCGAACCAAGCCCTGGCTACGCGCGAGTACATCGTCCATCCGGGGGCGGTCATGGTCATTCCCCTGTTGGATACGCCATCGGGTCTGCAAGTGGTGTTGGAGCGCCAATACCGTTACCCCGTTGCGCAAGTGATGATCGAGTTTCCGGCAGGCAAGCGCGACCCGGGCGAGGACACTTGGCTCTGTGCACAGCGAGAGTTGTTGGAGGAAACCGGTTACAGCGCACGCCAATGGGCAAGGGCCGGGGTGTTGCACCCGGTGATTGCTTACTCCACCGAAGTGATCGAGATCTGGTTTGCCAAAGACCTCACATTGGGTGACCGCCAGTTGGATGCCGAAGAGTTTTTGGATGTCTTCACCGCCCCACCTGCCGAGTTGATGGCGTGGTGCAGAGACGGTCATGTGACGGATGCCAAAACGCTCACCGGGGCACTTTGGTTGCAAAACATGTTGGCGGGCGATTGGCCCCTGACCTGGCAAACCTTGGCTTGAAGGGGATTGATGAAAGTCCTCGACCTCCAATGTTCACAAGGCCACAGCTTTGAAGGCTGGTTTGGCTCACAAAGTGACTACGACGCGCAGCGCGCCCGTGGCATGCTGACCTGTCCGGTCTGCAACGACAGCGACATTGTCAAAAAATTGTCGGCGCCCAGACTCAACTTGGGTCACGCTGCGGCTGCCGAACCCGTGTCTTCGAGTCCAGCTGCCCAAGGTGATGCTGCGTTACCAAGCTCCACAGGGGCACCCTTGCCGGCAGGGCCAAGCCTGACACCGTCCGATGTGCGCAGTGTTCAGCAGTTACAGGCCGCCATGCTGCACATGGTGCGACACGTCATGGCGAACACCGAAGATGTCGGCCCTCAATTTGCAGAAGAAGCACGCAAGATGCATTACGGCGAAAAAGAGGAGCGCAGCATTCGCGGCCAAGCCACCCGAGAAGAAACCGAAGCCTTGATCGAGGAGGGTATTGACGTGGTGCCTTTGCCCTTGCCAGAACACCTCAAAGGCCCGCTGCAGTGAGCAGCCCCCCTTGAAACACGCGCTGCACATTGACGATGCCGAGGTTGAGCTGAGCGCGATTCGTGCCCAGGGCCCCGGCGGTCAGAACGTCAACAAAGTCTCAACGGCAATTCAGTTGCGTTTTGATTTGAGCCATTCGTCATTGCCAGAAGATGTGAAGCAACGCTGGCTGCAGTCGGGCGACAGCCGCTTAACGCAAGACGGCATTTTTGTTCTGAAGGCCCAACGCCACCGAACCCAAGAAGCCAACCGTGCCGATGCGTGGTCGCGCTTGTATGAAACCTTGGACCAATACGCCAAGCCACCCAAACGCCGCAAGCCGACACAGCCCACTTATGGCTCGGTACAAAGGCGTTTGGCAGGCAAAGCCCAGCAGTCGAAAATCAAGCAGGGCCGTGGCCGCTCATCGGATGACGACTAGGCAAGAGCCGCCAAACACGCCTTGACAACCTGCTCTTTGGCTTGGGGGTGTTCAGCCGCAACCACCACCCGCGCCGGCATGCTGCGAAGCCAAGTGATTTGCCGCTTGGCCAATTGCCGAGTGGCAAAAATACCGCGGTCTTTGATTTCATCAACAGGCCAGTTTGCATCCAAGCCTTCCCAGGCTTGTCGGTAGCCGACGCAGCGCATAGAAGGCAGGTCGGGGTTCAAGTCGCCTCTGCCCCGCAGACGGGTCACCTCATGCAAAAAACCATCGGCCATCATTTGCTCAAAACGTTGAGCAATGCGTTGGTGCAACCAAGCGCGGTCCAGGGGTTCTAGGCTGATGATGGGCATGCGCCAATCTGGCGCATGGGCTTTGGCGGTGTCGTGAAAAGAGCTCAAGGTTTGCCCTGTGCTCGTCCATACCTCAAGCGCACGGCCAATGCGCTGGCTGTCACCGGGCGCGAGTCGGGCCGCGGTTGCTGGGTCTACAGTGGCGAGCTTGGCGTGCAGGGCGGGCCATCCCAGTTGCAGGGCTTCTTGTTGAATTTGGCTGCGCACTTCGGGGTTGGCCGCGGGCATGTCGTTCAAGCCCTCGAGCAGTGCTTTCAGGTAAAGCATGGTGCCACCGACCAACAGTGGGGTTTTGCCACGGGCCTGAATTTCGCGCATCAGACGCGCAGCATCTTTGACGAATTCGGCCGCACTGTAACTTTGCAAGGGGTCGAGGATGTCGATCAAGTGGTGCGGCACGCTGGCCA
>JBEGTA010000101.1:0-3995 GCA_041179665.1 Pseudomonadota bacterium | reverse complement strand
GCCATCGCCAACCCCTTGCGCTCTTTCTCAATGGCCTACCAACGTCAAGAGACATTCAAAGCGCTGCAACAACAGTCGCATGCCCTGCCCATGGTGGTGGCGCAGTTGGACAAGCTGATGGTGCAAATGGCTCAGAGCAGTCAGCAAATGAACGAACGCCTGCTGACCAACCAGCACAGCTTTCACCAAGAAGTGCACAACGCCTACACCCAGTTGGCACAGTCGGTGGACCAATCACTGCGCAGCACCTTGAGCCAAAGCATGCAGACGGCCAGTGACGGCATTCGGCCTTTGGTTCAAGCCACGCTGGAGCAACTGGCGGCACAAGCGCAAAGCATGAACGCCCAACTGCTGCAAAACGCCCAACAGCAAGTGACCCAATTGACCCAGCAGTTGCGCCAGACTGCCCAAGAAGTGGCTCAGTCCAGCGTGGACACCTTGGCACGCCAAGAAAAAGTCCAGAGCCAAATGACCGAGCAGGTCGGCCAATCGCTGCTGTCGTACAGCCAAAAAATAGAAAGCCATGTACAAGGCCTGCTGGGCCAGCTCAGCGAAAACCAAGCGGAGCAGCAACGCGCACAAGTCAGCCTTGATCAAGCCCGCTTGCAAACTTGGCAATCTGCCTTGCAAGACATGGCCACCTCGCTGCACAGCCAATGGCAAAGCGCGGGCGAGCAATCACAAGCACAACAGACCCAGCTCATGGCCAATATCGGACAGCTGATGACCAGCAGCGAGTCTTTGGTGCGTGAACGCATCGCCACCGAGGCGCAGTGGGTGGCCGGACACCAGCAACGCATGGCCGATTTGTCTGACGTTTTGCGTCAAGAGCTCTCAGCCTTGCGCGAGCAAGAAGGCCAACGCGGCGAAGCTGCCGTGGCGCGCTTGAGCGACCTGCAGACCGCCGTGACCCAGCACCTGAGCAGTTTGGGCACGGCCTTGGAAGCCCCGATTACCCGACTCATCGAAACCGCTTCAGAAGCCCCGAAAGCCGCCGCCGAGGTGATTGGTCAGTTGCGCCAAGAAATCTCGGTCAGTGTGGCCCGAGACAACGCCTTGCTCGAAGAGCGCACCCGCATCTTGAACACCCTCGGTACGTTGCTGGACGCGATCAACCACGCCTCAACCGAACAGCGCGGCGTGATTGATGCGATGGTGCAGTCCAGCCAAGCCACATTGAGCTTGGCCAGCGACCAGTTTAAAGAGCAAGTGGCCCTCGAAACCGACAAGTTGGGCGGCATTGCCGCGCAGGTCACGGTCAGCGCCGTGGATGTGGCCAGCTTGGGCGAAACATTGGGTTTTGCGGTGCGCTCCTTCAGCGAAACCAACGAGAAACTGATGGCCAATTTGCAGCGCATTGAACAAGCCATTGGCAAGTCGATGACCCGCAGCGACGAACAATTGGCCTACTACGTGGCACAGGCAAGAGAAATCATTGACTTGAGCATCAGCAGCCAAAAAGATGTGCTCGAGGCCTTGCAACAGCGGCAGTCTGAAGGAGCCGTTTGATGCAACACCTTGACCCCGATGCCGATAACTCGGCCCCCACATGGATCGCCTTTGCCGATCTGATGACGGGCCTGTTGGGCGCCTTCATCTTGCTGCTGGTCGGCGTCATGGCGGCGCAAATGGAGATGGCCAGCCAACTGCAAGACGAGGTGCAAAAGCGCCAAATCGAAGAACAAAAACGCTTGTCCCTTGAAAAGGCTTTAGCGATTCCATTGGCCAGTGGCCGCATCACCTTGAACAACGGCCGCATTGGCATCAGTGGCAAATTGTTGTTTCAGCTGAACTCTGACCAACTTGAACCCGAAGGCCGCAAATTACTCAGCAGCTTGGTCTTGCCTTTGCGAAGTTATCTGCAGGCGCGCAATGAAATACTGATGGTCAGTGGCTTCACCGATGACACGGCCGTGGGCAACCGCAACCGCCAGTTCGAGGACAACTGGGAACTGTCGGCCCAACGCGCACTCACCGTGACCCGCACGCTGATTGAACAAGGCATGCCCTCCAACTTGTTGTTTGCTGCCGCCTTTGGCCAAGAGCAGCCCTTGGTGCCCAACAGCAACGAGCAAGCCCGGGCGCAAAACCGCCGAGTGGAGATGGCCCCAGTTCCCAAAGTCACCAATGCCGCCCTCTCCAGCAACACAAAGCCTTGAAACGCCGAAAAGTCTGAGCCTGACGTGACTTCTTCCTTGCATTCGTCTTCCGCTGATTCTGCTTTGCATGCTTTGCCGCAGGCATCAGAACGTGCTGATTCGGCGGCCCGAATGCGCCAACTAAGGGCGCAACAAGCGTCCTTGCAGGTCTCGGGTGCAGCGCAGATTGACGCGGTGACTTGGCATTACCTCGACCTGTTGGCCCAACGTGCCGAGCAACAGCAAGGCCTCGCCCAACACCTGCTGTGTGACAAATTGGAACAAGGTTTGACGGAAATCGAGCGCCGATTTGCAGAGGCGGCATCAACAAGTCAACCAAACGCCCCCACGCGTGATGGCGCAAACGAATCGGCAACTTCAGGCCAAGCGCTGCAAGCGGGCCCGTCGCCGTTGGCCGAATTGCTGCAAGCCATGCAACAACATCAAGCGGTTGCCGCCCCAAGCCTGTCGGGCGAATGGCGACAGGAGAACCCCAGAATTCAACAGTTTCGCCAACAGTTGGGGCGCATCAGCGTTCAGAAAAAAATATCGCAAGCCATTGCTCAGGCGCCGCAAAATGCCGGGCCCATCAATTCACACATGTTGGTGCTGCGCTCGTTGGGCATCATGCGCGAGGTGTCGACCGATTATTTGAACCGGTTCATGGCCCACGTGGACACCTTGTTGTGCCTGGACCAAGCGGGGCAAGTTCAAGCCAAACCGAAGGCCAAACCAGCCACCGGCACAACGCCCAGCTTCAAAGGCTGAGGCTTGATTATTGGCCCAGCTGGGCCAATGCGGCTTGCAAACCCGCCAAACCACCCACGCGTTGATCGTTGATGAAAATCTGTGGCATCTGGCGAACCGAGGGACCACACTTTTCATAGAACGCCATGCGCTCGGCTTCACCATCGATCTTGATCTCTTCGAAATCAAGCGAACGGGTTTTCAGCAGCATCTTGGCCGACTCGCATTGGGGGCATGCGGACTTGGAGTAAACGACGATTTTGAGTTGCATAGTCGGCATTCTAGCGACCCGGTCAGCGCCACTTTC
This sequence comes from Pseudomonadota bacterium, assembly GCA_041179665.1. GTDB lineage: Bacteria > Pseudomonadota > Gammaproteobacteria > Burkholderiales > Burkholderiaceae_C > Limnohabitans_A. The sequence continues at coordinate 803 of JBEGTA010000101.1, read as the reverse complement.
AGGGCCCTATTCGGCCCCCAATTCGGCCACCTGATAAGCCCCTATTCACCCCGCCCTTGATTGTCCCTTGAGGCCGCGATCGTGCCCAAGCAAACAAGCGCACCAAATCGATTCAAGTGGTGCTGTTCACGGCGTAATTTCAAGCCCCTGTCAAAGCTGCGGAACAGCCACCCATTGGCCGTTTAGCGAATGAATCGCAATCCGGTCGTCAAAAACCGCTTCAACCGCTCGGTGGGTGGCCACCTCATCGCAAGGGCCTTGATGCACGACACGGCCCGCTTGCATGACCACCATGTCGTCGGCATGCAAGGCCATGCCTACCTCATGCAGCACACTGATCACGGTGGTTTTTTGCGCTGTCAGACAACGCACCTGCTCGAGCCAATCGACTTGGTGGGGCGGGTCCAAATTGGCAATCGGTTCGTCCATCAACATCACTTGCGCTTGCACCGCCATGGCACGGGCCAACAACACCCGCTGTCGCTCGCCGCCAGAAAGTTGTCCCATGGCGCGTTCGCGCCAGTCCCAAGCTTGTGTGGCTTTTAAGGCGGTTTCCACCACCGCGTGGTCATGCGCCTGGGGAGAGGCGAGCCAGTCTTGGTGAGGCATACGCCCCAACATGACGACATCCCAAACGCGCAAATCATCCGAAGTCATTTCGTTTTGACCCAACCACGACAACTGCTGTGCACGGTCTTTGCGGCCAATGGCCAGCAGTTCCTGATCAAACAAAAACACCCGGCCTTGCACGGGCAACAAGCCTGCCATGGCTTTGAGCAAGGTGGATTTTCCAGCCCCATTGG
>JBEGTA010000100.1:0-3089 GCA_041179665.1 Pseudomonadota bacterium | reverse complement strand
GCAGCACCTCGCCCGAGCACCGATTGCAAAGCTGCGCCCATGTTCAATGCCCTCCGGGCTTGCCCACGCGCAAGCGAGGATCGACCACAAAATAAAGCAAGTCGACCACCAAGTTGATGATGACAAAGATCAGCGCAATCAAACACAAATAAGCCGCCATCACAGGAATGTCAGCAAACGTCACCGCTTGAATGAACAGCAAGCCCATGCCGGGCCACTGGAACACCGTCTCGGTGATGATGGCAAACGCAATCAGTCCGCCCAACTGCAAGCCCGTGATGGTGAGCACCGGCACCAAGGTATTTTTAAGGGCATGGCCAAAATGGATGGTGCGGTTAGACAGGCCACGGGCGCGCGCATACTTGATGTAGTCGGTGCGCAGCACCTCCAACATTTCAGCCCGAACCAATCGCATGATCAGCGTGAGCTGAAAAATGGCCAGTGTCACCGCCGGCAGCACGATGTGATGCCAGCCCTTGGCCGTCATCAGGCCACTCGACCAAAAGCCCATTTGCACCACATCACCGCGACCAAAGCTGGGGAACCAGCCCAACATCACCGCAAAAACCAAGATCAACAAAATGCCAATCAGGAATGTGGGCAGCGACACGCCGAGCAGCGAGATGGTCATGATGAGTTGACTGGCCCAAGTGCCCCGGCGCAGCGCGGCATACACCCCCATCGGGATGCCAATGGCCAAGGCCAAGGTGGCCGCCACGAGCGCCAACTCAAGGGTCGCGGGCAATCGCTCAGCGATCAAGCGCGACACCTTGGCCCCTTGCCGCAGGCTCAAACCAAACTCGCCTTGCACCGCGTTGGCCAAGAAATGCCAAAACTGCACAAAGAAAGGCTGGTCTAACCCCAGGTCGGCGCGCAGCAGGTCAATTTGCTCTTTGGTGGCGTCTTGCCCGAGCAAGAACACCACCGGATCGCCCACATATTGAAACAATAAAAAGGCGATGAAAGCCACCGTGACCATCACGACCACGGCCTGAATCAACCGCTGCAGGATGAACGCCAGCATCAGTTGACCTTGATCAGGGTCCAATCCAAGCGGTTGTCAGCACGGTGCACCAAGTCCACGTTTTTCTTCATGGCCCATGGAATCACTTGGTTGTGCAACGGAATGTGCGACACGGTGTCGTTGGACAACTGCAAACCTTCGGTCAAGAGGCGGTTGCGCACCGGCAAATCGGTCTCGGTCTTGATGCGGTCCACCACATAGTCCATGCGGGCATTGCTGTAACGGCCAACGTTGTAATTGCCATCGCCACCAGAGCCAACCGTGCGCGTCAAAGACTGCAAGCTGTACAAGGCATCAAAGGTGGGCACGCCCCAGCCCAGCATGTAAATGCTGGCTTCGTAGCGCTGGATCATCGGGAAATACGTCACCAAAGGCATGGTGCGCAGCTTGGCCTTCACGCCCACTTTGGCCCACATGGCAGTGATAGCTTGGCAAATTTCTTCGTCGTTGATGTAACGGTTGTTGGGGCAAGCAAAGTCCACCTCAAAGCCTTGTGGGTAACCGGCTTCGGCGAGCAATTTTTTGGATTCATCCATCGAGTATGGAAAGCGCTTGTTCACCCCCTCGGTCCAGCCACTGACCTGCGGCGACACCAAGGCACCCGTGTTTTGCGACAGGCCGCGCATGGTCACGCGATGGATGGTGTCGATGTCGATGGCTTGGTAAAGCGCTTTGCGAACCTTCACATCTTTGAGCGGATTTTTGCCTTTGACGCTGGAGCCAGGCAACTCATCGCGGTGTTGGTCCATGCCCAAGAAGATGGTGCGGTTTTCAACACCGTCAATCACCTTCAGGTTGGCGTTATTGCGCATGCGGCCCAAGTCTTGCGGGCTGGGGTCGAGCACAAAATCAATTTCACCCGACAACAAGGCTGCTGCGCGAGTGGCTTCGTTTTTGATGGGGGTGTAAATGATCTCGGTCACGTTGGTCGCGGCATCGGCCCAGCCCCACCAGTTGGGGTTTTTCACCAGCACCAGTTTTTGGTCAGGTTGCCACTCTTTGACCATGTAGGCACCACTGCCCATGGCATTGCGGTGGGCAAAGTTTTCTTCTTTGACCTTGGCATCTTTGGGTTCCACCGATTTGTTCTTTTCGGCCCAGGCTTTGCTCATGATGCGCAACTCGGTCAACTGGTTCAGCAGCACCGGGTTGGGCCCGCTCAAAATGATGTCCACCGTGTTGGCATCGACCTTCACGATGCGGCCAAAACCTTGGGTGTACACGTTGAAGTTGGAAGTTTTGGCACGCGCGCGGTCCAAAGAAAAGACCACGTCATCGGCCGTGAGGTTTGAGCCGTCACTGAACTTCACGCCCTTGCGCAAGTTGAAGCGGTATTGGGTCGGCGACATTTCTTTCCAAGAGGTGGCCAGTTTGGGCTCGACCTTGAAAGTTTTGCTGTTGTAGTAAACCAGCGAATCAAAAATGGCCGCGTGCACCCCGTTGCCCAAGGCGTTGTTTTGCGAATGGATATCAAGCGTGGGAATGTCACTGGCACTCGACCATTTGAAGGGCTTGGCCTGCACGGCAGCCGCGCTCAACAGGCCGGCCAGGCTCAAGGACAGCACCAGCGCGGTGGTGCGAACATTCAATTTGGATGCGTGGTTCATGGGGTCACCTTGTTCCTGAATTAGAAAGACAAGCCAGCACTATGCCGCAAATGGCGCCAACATCGGCACAGGGAATTCCCCCAAAACACCTGTCCCGCAGACGACTCTGATCAGTCGAAATGGAGGTCGCCGTACCACGCCCGGGTGGTGCTGCGGGTGTTGTCCGCATCGGTCATGATGGCCACCCCGACCAAGGTGCCTGGGGCTTCCCCAAAAGCCTTTTCGTAATCGACCTTGAGATCGCGCTGGTACAGCCGCCACTGCTTGAGGTGCGCAGGCCCTGACTCGACTACCCATTTGCGCACACGGTCGGTGCGTGAGTTGACAATGACCGAGTCCACTGGGTGGTGGTTAGACCACACATACATCAAGGTGGCATAGGGCAAAGGCTCGCCGGTGAGGGCCTCGGTCAATTCACTCAGCATGGCGTTTTTGGCTGAAAACCGACTGCGGTCACC
>JBEGTA010000099.1:0-3034 GCA_041179665.1 Pseudomonadota bacterium | reverse complement strand
TTCAGGCGGCACTGTGGCGTGCGGCATCCTCGGCAATCCACTGAGCGGCTTTTTCCGCAATCATCAACGTTGGGCTGTTGGTGTTGCCGCTGGTGATGGTGGGCATGACACCGGCATCCACCACGCGAAGACCGGCCACACCGCGCACTTGCAAACGCCCATTGACCACCGCCATCGGATCGTCTTCTTTGCCCATGCGGGTGGTGCCCACCGGGTGGAAGATGGTGCTGGCAATGTCACCCGCCAAGGTGGCCAACTCTTCGTCGGTTTGGTACTGCATGCCGGGTTTGAATTCTTCGGGCGCAAACGGGGCCATCGCCGGCTGCGACATGATGCGCCGCGTCACGCGCAAACTGTCGGCGGCCACTTGACGGTCTTCGGGCGTCGACAAATAGTTGGGCGCGATGGCCGGTGCATCTTCAAAACGGGGGCTGTTGATGTGCACCGTGCCGCGGCTGGTGGGATTGAGGTTGCACACGCTCGCTGTGATGGCCGGAAATGGGTGCAGGGGTTCACCAAAGGCATCCAGACTGAGTGGCTGCACGTGGTACTCAAGATTGGCATGTGCTTGTGTGGGATCGCTCTTGGTGAACGCCCCCAATTGGCTGGGTGCCATGCTCATGGGGCCGGTGCGTTTCAAGGCATATTCGAGCCCAATCATGGCCTTGCCCCACCAGCTGTTGGCCAGCGTGTTGAGCGTTTTGGCGCCCTTCACTTTGTAGACAGAGCGGATTTGCAAATGGTCTTGCAAGTTGCCGCCAACCCCTGGCAACGCTTGTTGCACCTCGATGCCGTGGCGCGTCAACAACTCTGCAGGACCAATGCCTGAGAGCTGCAATATTTGGCTGGAGCCAATACTGCCGGCACTCAAAATCACTTCGCGTGTGGCGGTGACTTCGACCATCTCAAGGCCTGTCCAGACTTGCGCGCCGGTGCAGCGCTTTTCGCCGTTGGGCTGGGTTTCGAGAGTTAAGCGGGCCACCTGGGCTTTGTTCCACAACTCGAAGTTGGGCCGCGAGTAGCAAGTGGGGCGCAAAAATGCTTTGGCCGTGTTCCAGCGCCAGCCATTTTTTTGGTTCACATCAAAGTAAGCCACACCCTCGTTGTCGCCTCGGTTGAAGTCGTCGGTGGCTGGAATGCCCGCTTGCTGAGCCGCTTGCGAAAAAGCGTCCAGCACATCCCAACGCAGGCGCTGTTTTTCGATGCGCCACTCGCCCCCACTGCTGCGGCCACGCAAGGTGTGCAAGTAACTGCCTTTGGGGAAATCCGAGGGTGCAAGCAACTCTGACTTGGCGCCCTTGGCGCCATGGAACTCGTTGGCCCCGTTGTAGTGGTCTTCGTGCAGCTTGAAGTAAGGCAAGGTTTGCGTCCAACGCCACTCGTCGTTCCCGGTGATGTTTGCCCACTGCTCGTAGTCACGGGACTGACCACGCATGTAAATCATGCCGTTGATGCTGGAGCAACCGCCCAACACTTTGCCGCGCGGATAACGCAAAGTGCGACCGTTCAGACCCGCCGCTGGCTCGGTTTGGTACAGCCAGTCGGTGCGCGGATTGCCAATGCAATACAAGTAGCCCACCGGAATGTGAATCCAGTGGTAATCGTCTTTTTTACCCGCTTCGATCAGCAGCACGCGCTTGCTGGCGTCTGCACTCAGGCGGTTGGCCAACAAACAGCCAGCAGTGCCGCCGCCAATGATGATGTAGTCGAAGGTGTTGTCGTTCATGGTTGTCCCGGTCTCTTGATGGATCGATTGTGCCTGTGGATTTTGAATCAATTCCATGGGCGCAGCGTCCATGTGCCGGGCTGCCACTTTGCACCGATCGGCTGGCGCAAATCGACGGATGAGGGCCAGCGGGCCAGCGCAGCGCACGGATGCGCCACTGCAACTGCCCCGCTGTTTTGCGTCCTTATTTGGCCGTCGGCATCACAAATTCGGCACCTTTGCCAATGCTCTCAGGCCAGCGCTGCATGATCGATTTTTGCTTGGTATAGAAGCGCACACCCTCTTCGCCATAGGCGTGCATATCGCCAAACAAACTGCGCTTCCATCCGCCAAAACCGTGCCAAGCCATCGGCACTGGAATTGGCACGTTGATGCCGACCATGCCCACCTGAATGCGGCGTGCAAATTCACGGGCCACGTTGCCGTCGCGAGTGAAACAGCTCACGCCGTTGCCAAACTCGTGGTCGTTGATGATTTGTACTGCCGTTGCAAAGTCGGGCACGCGCACACACGACAACACGGGACCAAAAATCTCTTCTTTGTAGATCTTCATGTCGGTGGTCACGTGGTCAAACAGCGTGCCGCCGAGCCAGAAACCATTGTCGCAACCGGCGCCGGCTTTGGCGCCATCAAAGCTGCGACCGTCGACCAGCAGCTTCGCGCCTTCGGCCACGCCGGCATCGATGTAGCCCTTGATGCGCTGACGCGCCGCATCGGTCACGATGGGGCCCATCTCGGCGGCCAGGTTTTCACCGTTGAGCACTTGCAGCGCCTTGGTGCGCTCGATCAGCTTGGGCAAAATTTTGTCGGCCACATCGCCCACCAAAACCGCCACGCTGATGGCCATGCAGCGTTCACCGGCCGAGCCGTAGCCTGCGCCAATCAAGGCGTCCACGGTTTGGTCAATGTCGGCGTCGGGCATGACCACCAAGTGGTTTTTTGCGCCGCCCAAAGCTTGCACGCGCTTGCCGTGGTGTGCACCGGTTTCGTAGATGTAATTGGCAATCGGGGTCGAGCCGACAAAGCTGATGGCTTTCACATCGGGGTGCTCCAGCAACGCGTCGACAGCTTCTTTGTCGCCTTGCACCACGTTGAACACGCCGTCGGGCAAACCGGCTTTTTTCAGCAAATCGGCCATGAACAGCGAAGGCGTCGGGTCGGTCGGGCTGGGCTTCAAGATGAAGGTATTGCCCGCCGCAATGGCGACCGGGAACATCCACATGGGCACCATCACAGGAAAGTTAAACGGCGTGATGCCCGCCACCACGCCCAAGGGCTGGCGCAGCGTCCAGTTGTCGATGCCGGTCG
>JBEGTA010000098.1:0-8503 GCA_041179665.1 Pseudomonadota bacterium | reverse complement strand
CCGGGGTTGCCCGAGGCGCCCACCACGCTGGTGATGCTGATGATGCGGCCATAGCGCTGCTTCATCATGGGGCGAATCACTGCACGGCTCATGCGAAAAACCGCTTTCAGGTTGGTGTCCAGCACCGCATCCCAATCGTCGTCTTTCATGCGCATGGCCAACGTGTCGCGGGTGATGCCGGCGTTGTTGACCAACACATGCAAACCACCCTGCTCTTTCACAATGGCGTCGATCAGGGCTTCGCCTGCAGCAGCATCGTTCACGTTCAGCTTGGCACCACGGCAGCCCGGAAATGCGGCCAACGCTTGGCTGATTTTGGCGGCACCGTCATCGCTGGTGGCGGTTCCGATAACCACAAAGCCAGATTGGGCCAGTTGCAAGGCAATGGCCGCGCCAATGCCACGGGAGGCTCCCGTCACCAGAGCGGTTTGTGTTTGTGCTTCGCTCATGCGAGGAGTCCTTTCACTTCGGCCAAAGTCGCGGGGTCAAACAAGGCCACCCCGTTCAACTCGGCATCGATTCTTTTGGTCATGCCGGCCAACACTTTGCCGGGGCCGCACTCCACCAAGGTGTTCACACCGCGGGCCTTGATGGCTTGCACGCACTCCACCCATCGCACCGGGCCAAAAGCCTGGCGATACAAAGCATCGCGGATGCGGTCGGCATCGGTTTCGATGGCGACGTCGATGTTGTTGAGCACCGGAATTTGCGGCACACCCAGCGTGAGGGTTGCGAGTTTTTCGCGCAATTTTTCAGCGGCCGGTTTCATCAAACTCGAATGAAAAGGCGCAGACACGGGCAACAACAAAGCCCGTTTGGCGCCCAATGCCTTCAGCACTTCGCAGGCTTTGTCGACCGCAGCTTTGCTGCCCGCAATCACGGTTTGTGCGGCATCGTTGAAGTTCACGGCTTCGACCACTTCGCCGCTGCCCACATCAAAGCTGGCCTGCGCCTGCTGACAGCCTTCAATGACTTTGACTGATGGCAAGCCCAAAATAGCGGCCATGGCACCCACGCCCACAGGCACAGCCTCTTGCATTGCGGCCGCGCGCAGACGCACCAACGGGGCGGCTTGTGCCAGCGTCAACACGCCAGAGGCCACCAAAGCGCTGTATTCGCCAAGCGAATGGCCCGCCACAATCGCTGGTTGGGCTCCGCCCTCGGCCAGCCAAGCACGGTAGGCCGCCACTGCAGACACCAACATCACCGGTTGGGTATTGGTGGTCATGGCCAATGCTTCTTTGGGACCTTCGTGGATCAACTTGGCCACATCTTCGCCCAGCGCATCGGACGCTTCTTGCAGGGTTTGGAGCACAACGGGGTGGTCACCCCAAGCATCCAGCATGCCCACCGATTGCGAGCCCTGGCCTGGAAAAACAAAAGCAAATGTTGTCATGTGCAAATTCTGAATCTGGAAAGTTGACGGGGTCGCTTTCGATCTCAATAACGCAGCAGCACCGAGCCCCAAGTAAAGCCACCGCCCACGCCTTCCAGCATGAGGGTTTGACCCCGCTTGATGCGGCCATCGCGCACCGCGGTGTCCAGCGCCAGCGGAATGGAAGCTGCCGATGTGTTGCCATGCTGATCGACGGTCACCACCACTTTGTCAGCGCCCAATTTGAGCTTTTTGGCGGTGCTCTGCATGATGCGGATATTGGCCTGGTGAGGAATCAGCCAGTCAATGTCGGCATCGGTCATATTGGCCTTGGCCAAGCTGGCGCGCGCGGTTTCTTCGAGCACGCCCACCGCCAATTTAAAGACCGCTTGGCCGTCCATCTTGAGCACGGGGTCACCCAAAATTTGACCGCGGTTGACGTGGCCGGGCACACACAAAATGTCTTTGTACTTGCCGTCTGCATGCAAATCGGTGGCCAAAATGCCCGGTTGGTCGGAGGCTTCAAGCACCACGGCACCCGCACCATCGCCAAACAAGACACATGTGGTGCGGTCTTTGAAGTCAAGAATGCGGCTGAACACCTCAGAGCCGATCACCAAAGCGCGTTTGGCCGAACCCGACTGAAGCATCGAATCGGCGATAGTCAAGGCATAAATAAATCCACTGCAGACCGCTTGCACATCAAACGCAGGGCAACCAGCGGCCCCCAGTTTGTGCTGCACCATGGTGGCCACCGAAGGAAACACCATGTCGGGTGTGGATGTGGCCACGATGATGAGATCGATGTCGTGCGCTGACAAGCCTGCCGCCGTCAGCGCGTTTTTGGCGGCTTCGGTTGCCAAATCGCTGCTGCCTTGCGAATCGGCCGCAAAGTGTCGTGCCCGAATGCCCGTGCGCTCAACGATCCAATCGTCAGAGGTCTCGACGCCTTGTTGGGCCAGTTGCGCGGCCAAATCGGCGTTGGTGAGGCGTTTTTCGGGCAAATAACTGCCCGTGCCGATGATGCGTGAAAAAATTCTCATACAGATGTGACCGCAGCCTCTGTCCGCTCAGCCTGCGCGCCCATGAGCAATGGGGCTGCGTGGTTGATCCGTTCACGAACACGGTCCAGCAATTGATTTCTGGACGCATCATAAGCCCGGTTCAACGCCGTTTCGAACGCGATCTCATCGGCCGAACCATGGCTCTTGAACACCAAACCGCGCAAGCCCAACAAGGCGGCGCCGTTGTAGCGGCGGTGATCAACGCGGTTTTTAAATGCAGAAAGGACCGGATAAGCAAAGATAGCAGCAATTTTCGTGAAGATGTTGCGAGAAAACTCAGATTTCAAGAAGCCGCCAATCATGGTGGCCAAGCCCTCGCTGGCCTTCAGAGCCACATTGCCCACAAAGCCATCGCAAATCACAATATCGACCGTGCCCTTGAAAATGTCATTGCCTTCGACATTGCCATGAAAAGTCAAATCACCCGAGTTGGCAGCAGATCGCAGCAGTTCGGATGTTTTTTTGATTATTTCATTGCCTTTAATGGCTTCTTCCCCGATATTCAACAGCCCCACCGTGGGGTTGGGCTTGTCTTGCAAAACCGAGACCAAGGCCGAGCCCATCACCGCAAACTGCAGCAAGTGCTCGGGCGTGCAATCGACATTGGCCCCCAAATCCAACATGGTGGTGCCGCCGCCTTTGAAGTTGGGCATTTGACCTGCGATGGCGGGACGGTCAATGCCGTCCATGGTTTTGAGCACATACCGGGCAATAGCCATCAAGGCGCCGGTGTTGCCTGCAGAAATCGCTGCCGATGCTTTGCCATCGCGCACCAACTCAATGCTCACTCGCATCGAAGAATCTTTTTTCTTGCGCAGCGCCACTTCAAGGGGGTCATCCATTTCCACCACTTCTGACGCCGCCACTATTTGCGCGCGGGGATCGACAAAACCCACCAAAAACTCGGTCCGCCCAACCAATAACAAATGGGCATCTGGATGGGTGGACAAGAATCGGCGGCAGGCCGCCAGCGTGACGCTGGGACCGTGGTCGCCGCCCATGCAATCGACAGCCAATGTGATCGGGGTGGGCGAGGTCATGTAATCCTTGGACTGAATACCGGGCCAGTGAAGATGAAGGCCATAAAAACAAAAGCCCGAGGCTACTCAAGAAGTAGCGCCGGGCCTATAGAGGCAGAAGGGCAGAAGCCGATCAGGCTTCTGATTTGTTTTTCAACACTTGACGGCCACGGTAAAAACCGTTGGGGCTGATGTGGTGACGCAGGTGTGTTTCGCCAGTTGTTGGCTCGACAGCGATGCCGGGCACATTCAGGGCGTTGTGCGAACGGTGCATACCGCGCTTGGAAGGCGACTTTTTGTTTTGCTGAACAGCCATGATGGCTCCTTGGAAGCTTGGAGGCCGCGCAAATCTTGACGCAGCTTCTGGTTAATGAGAATGTCACCCCAATCAAAACGGGGCGAAGCCATAGATTATAGCCTAAGCCACGACCCTTGGGAAGCGCTTTGTCTGGCACTTACTTGGGGGTTCCGGTTTTGAGTCCGGCCAAAACCCCAAAGGGGTTAGGCCCTTCGGCCGCGGCTTCGAACTCGGGGTCGACGGCCGACATGGGGATCTTTTCTGGGCAAACTTCGTGCAAGGGCACCAAGGGCAAGGACAAAATCAACTCGTCCTCGACCAGTGCCAATGCGTCGAAATCACGGCTGAAGACCAAAATGTCTTCTTCCGCCTCATCGTCCAAAGCCGCCGCGGTGACTTCATCGGCCACAAACCGAAACGACCGCTCGGCCTCGATTGTTTCTAAAACAGGGGTCAAGCAACGCTGACATTGCATGGGCAAAGCCACAAAGGCTTTCAAGTCCAGCCAAATTTGGTCTGCGCCCCCCGACTGGGGCACAGATCGGCCTTGCAATTGCCACACAACGGAGCCAGCTTGCAAAACATCGCCAAATTTCTCTTCCTCTAAACGCAACCAGTCGGAGAGTGCCCCTTCGCCTCGGAGGCTGAGTCCATCGCGGGCAAAAGACGACACATCCAGGTGCTGAGGGTCCAATTTTTTTTCCATCCCTGCAGTGTAAGAGAATCACCTGTCCGAATTTCATCTTGGAATGTGCTTTGACAACATCTGCCCCCACTGCCAGCCCCTTGCTGAATGCCAGCCGCCCTGTCGTGCTCGGCTCAAGCTCGCGCTACCGCCGCGAACTGATGGAGCGCTTGCGAATTCCCTTCAGCGTGGCCGTGCCCGATGTGGATGAAACACCCCATGCTGGCGAAACCCCGCGGAATTTGGCCTTGCGACTGGCCTTGGCCAAAGCCCATGCCGTTGCCCAGTTGCACCCTGAAGCGGTGGTGATTGGCTCAGACCAAGTGGCCGACTTGGCTGGCCAACCTTTGGGCAAACCCGGGGAACATGCCCGCGCGGTTCAACAGTTGCGCCAAATGCGTGGCAAAACCGTGATTTTTCAGACCGCTTTGGCCGTGGTTTGCTTGAGCACAGGCTTTGAACAAGTCGACTTGGCCGAGGTTCGCGTGGTATTTCGCGATTTGAGTGACGAAGAAATCGAAGCTTATTTACAAGCCGAAAAACCCTACGACTGCGCCGGCAGTGCCAAAAGCGAGGGCCTGGGCATTGCCCTGTTGGAGTCGATTGACAACGACGATCCGACAGCCTTGGTCGGGCTGCCCCTCATTCGCACCAGCCGCTTGTTGCGCCAAGCAGGAATCAAATTGCTGTGAACACCCCAACCCATCTTCCCAGCCCACAACGAGGGCGCTTGTTGTTGGTGCCCACGCCCTTGGACTTTGGCTGCACTGAGCAAGCCCCGATCACCCAAGTTTTGCCAGAAGCCACCTTGGCCGCCGCCGCGGGCATTCGGCACTGGGTGTGTGAAAACGCCAAAACAACCCGTGCTTTTTTAAAGCGCGTCGCCGAAACGCACCCCTTGGCGGCTCCTCTGCCTGAGCAAAGCATCACCGAGTTACCGCGTCATGTGCACAAAAAAGGCGACCACCAATCGGGGTTCGACGGCAAACCTTTGTTGGCCGCCGCCCTGCAAGGGCATGATGTGGGCTTGGTCAGCGAAGCGGGCATGCCGGCTGTAGCCGACCCCGGCAGTTCGGTGGTGCGGGCTGCACACGATATGGGCTTGACGGTGGTGCCTTTGGTCGGCCCCGTGTCCTTGCTGTTGGCCTTGGCGGCCAGTGGCCTCAATGGCCAAAATTTTGCGTTCGTGGGTTACTTGCCGCAAGACGCCGCTGAGCGTGCCAGCCGATTGAAGCAACTCGAAGCCTTGGCCCAAAAAACCGGTCAGACCCAGCTCTGGATCGAAACCCCCTACCGCAATGCCGCCATGCTCAGTGGCTTGCTACAAAGTTTGCAAGCGCAAACACGTTTGGCCATTGCCAGTGGGCTGACTTTGCCCACGGCGCAGATTCAAAGCCACACAGTGGCGCAATGGAAAAAGGGCCTGAAAGGCCCTGATGGTCACACCCCTGCTGTTTTTGCCATCGGCCCCTGAACCCCCGAGGGGCTTGATGTCATGGATGACACAGAGGGCTTTTGCCGTGTGTCATTGCATTGCATTGCATTGCAGTGCAGTGAAGTGGGTAGCGGATGCGAGCACCGGTCTGGATGCCGATGCCGATGCCGATGCCAATGCGGATGCCCCATTCAAGGCGGATTCAGTGAAGTCCGGTGCTGTTGCGCAAGGTACGAACCGTGCCCTCACCCACCGCGGCACCAAAGCGCTTGACCAAGCGTTCGGCCACATTTTCGCGCTGGGTGTAGTCGATCACATCCGGTGCTTTGACCACTTCGCGGGCCACGCCATCGAGACTGCCCAGACTGTCGGCCAGACCCAAGTCCACCGCTTGCTGACCGCTCCAAAACAGCCCACTGAACATTTCAGGGGTTTCTTTGAGACGATCGCCCCGGCCTTTTTTCACCACCTCAATGAACTGGCTGTGAATTTGGTCCAGCATGGCCTGCGCATGCTTTCGCTGCGCCTCGGTTTGTGGGCTGAAGGGATCAAGAAAACCCTTGTTGGCGCCAGCCGTCATCAAGCGGCGTTCAACACCCAGTTTGTCCATCAAGCCGGTGAAGCCAAAACCGTCCATCAACACGCCAATGCTGCCCACAATGCTGGCTTTGTCGACATACACTTTGTCGGCGGCCGCTGCAATGTAATAAGCCGCCGATGCGCAGGACTCTTCCACCACCGCATAAATGGGCTTGTTGTGCAAAGCCCGCAGACGCACAATTTCGTCGTTAATCAGGCCTGCCTGCACTGGGCTGCCGCCCGGGGAGTTGATCAACAACACCAAGGCCTGTGAGCCCGGGTCTTCCAATGCCAAGCGCATGGCGGACATGACGTTTTCTGCACTGGCTTCGGTTTCAGAACCGATCTCACCCACGATAGAGACCATGGCGGTGTGCGGCAAACTGGGGTGGTTGGTGGGTGAGTTCAAACTGAACCCTTGCCAAAACACCACCGCAAACAACACCAACCAAGCCACGCGCAAGCCGACTTTCCAACGGCGTGCGGACTTCTGTTCGTTCAAAGTAGCAAAAGCCAGTTGCGTGAGCGTTTCCCGGGCCCAGCTTTCATCCGGGGCCGCAGGTGAATGGGCTGCGGCATCTTTGGCTTCCATTTGCGCCGGGTTGGACTTGAGGTCCTGGGGGTCTTGCATGGTCAAAATTCGAGAGGTTTTAAGTTGTAGGCAGTATGCCAGTGAACCACGCCGCCCTGTTCGGAAAGGTCTATTTTCACCAAGCCACCGCGACAGGGCCCGCCCGAGCAGGCACCCGAATCAGGCTGGTAGGTGGCACCGTGTGTGGCGCACATCAACCAGCGTCCGGTATCGTCAAAAAAACGGTCGGGCTGATAGTCCATCTCCATGGCGACATGGGTGCAGCGGTTTAAATAAGCATGCACCTGGCCTTGGTATCGAATGGCAAAGGCGCGGCAGGTTTGACCGGCATACACAATGTCAAAGGGCACCGCGCGGCCACCATTGACCAAGTCGGCACTGTTGCACAAAGGAATCAGCGACGCCATACAGCCCCCCTATTTAGGCGTGTTGTAACAACCAATCGTGCAAGTCGCGCACGCTGTGCGCCACATGGCGTGGGTTCAAGGCATGAAAAGCCTCAGGTTCATGCGCCCCATAACTCACCCCCACACTGGCGCATCCGGCATTCAGTGCCATTTGCAAGTCATGGGTGGTGTCGCCAATCATCAGGGTGCGCTCGGGCTCTGCGCCAAATTCGCGCATCAACTCGTGCAGCATTCGGGGGTTCGGTTTGCCTGCCGTTTCATCGGCGGTGCGCGAACCGTCAAACATATTGCGCAATTCCACCGCTTGCAAAGCTTCGTTCAGGCCACGGCGACTTTTGCCAGTCGCAACCGTCAGCCAGTGGTGGCGGGCTTTCAGGTCGTGCAACAAATCCAGCACCCCCTCAAACAAGCTGATGTCGTTTTGGTGCTGCATATAGTGATAGCGGTAACGCTCACCCAATGCCGGGTATTGCTCTTTGGGCACATCGGGCGCGGCATGGGCCAGTGCAGGCATCAGCGCCATGCCAATGACATACGAGGCCGCCTCGCGCGTCGGCTCTTGGCCGCCCACATCGACCACCGCCCGCTGAATGCATCGGGTGATGATGGCGGTAGAGTCAAAAAGAGTGCCGTCCCAATCGAAGGCGATCAGGTCAAACTGGCGTGGCCTGGTTTCATGCTGTAGGGTGGACATGGTCGACAAATGCTTTCAATTCGGGGGGTAACTCGGCTTGCAATGCCACCCGCTCGGCCGTGACCGGGTGGTTGAACTGCAAGCGCCACGCATGCAAAAACATGCGCTTGAGGCTGGGACTGGCGGCGGGCTTTTGCAATTGGCGGTTCCACTCAAAATCGCCGTACTTGTCGTCACCCGCAATCGGGTGACCTTGCGAAGCCAAATGCACCCTGATTTGGTGGGTGCGCCCGGTTTTGATGGTCACTTCCAGCAAAGTCGCCCCGGGCAAGCGCCGCGAGACCTTGACCAAAGTGATCGAGCGCATGCCGTCAGGGTCTTCAGCGGAGGTGACCCGCACACGGCGCTCGCCATC
>JBEGTA010000097.1:0-6636 GCA_041179665.1 Pseudomonadota bacterium | reverse complement strand
CATTTTTGAGCACCACTTCCATGTGGCCGTGCGGCGCGTCGTCGTAGCCAAACACCGACAAAGCGCGCACCACGGTGATGCCTGGCGCGTTGGCCGGCACCACAATCATCGATTGCTGTTCGTGGCGACCTGCATCGGGGTTGGTTTTGCCCATCACGATGTAAACCGCGCAACGAGGATCGCCCGCACCCGAGGACCACCATTTGCGCCCATTTATGATGTAGTGGTCACCATCGCGGCGAATGTCGCACTCGATGTTGGTGGCATCGGACGAGGCCACATCTGGCTCGGTCATGAGGAAGGCCGAGCGGATCTCGCCGCGCAACAAAGGCTCAAGCCATTCGTCTTTCAGACTTTCGCTGGCGTAGCGCTCCAGTGTTTCCATGTTGCCGGTGTCGGGGGCCGAGCAGTTGAAAATTTCAGCGGCAAACGGCACACGCCCCATGATTTCGCACAGGGGTGCGTACTCAAGGTTCGACAGGCCTTGGGGTGCCCGTGTGGACTTGGGTAAGAACAGGTTCCACAAGCCCGCAGCCTGTGCTTTGGGCTTTAGCTCTTCGACAATTTGGGTGGGCACCCATGCATTGCCTTTGGCGCGGTTGGCGGCAATTTCCTCAAAGAAGCGGGCTTCATTGGGGTAAATGTGTTCGTCCATGAAGGCCAACAAACGGGCTTGCATGTCTTTGACCTTGGGGCTGTATTCAAAATCCATGGTCTTTCTCCTGAGGTTATTGCGGTGAGTGTGTGAGGTTGTTCAGGCTTGGCAAGCGAAACGCCAGGCCAGTTCGGCCATGGGGCGAGCGCCGGCGCCGGAGGTTTTGGCTTGTTCGCTCGAGGCGGTGCCGTCTTCAACACGCTTGGCGATGCCTTGCAAAATGGCGGCAATGCGAAACATGTTGTAGGCCAGATAAAAATTCCAGTCTTTCGCCAACGCCTCTGGCGTGGTGAAGCCCGTGCGGTCGCAATAGCGGCGAATGTAGTCGGCCTCTTGCGGAATGCCCAGTGCGTCGAGGTCGAGCCCGCCAATGCCTCTGAAGGTGCCGGGGCTGATGTGCCAGGCCATGCAGTGGTAGCTGAAGTCCGCCAGCGGGTGGCCCAAGGTCGAGAGCTCCCAATCGAGCACCGCCAACACGCGGGCCTCGGTGGGGTGAAACATCAGGTTGTCGAGGCGGTAGTCGCCATGCACGATGCTCACCAAGGCATCGTCTTTGGCACTGTCCGGGATGTTTTTTGGCAACCACTCGATCAGTTGGTCCATTTCGGCAATGGGTTGCGTGACCGAGGCCGCATATTGCTTGCTCCAGCGGCCAATTTGTCGCTCGATGTAGTTGCCGGGCTTGCCGTATTGGCCGAGCCCTTGAGCGGCAAAGTTGACTTTGTGCAAAGCCGCCATCACCCGGTTCATTTCGTCATAAATGGCCGCGCGTTCGGCGGGGGTCATGCCCGGCAATGACTGGTCCCAGAGCACGCGGCCTTGGACAAACTCCATGACGTAAAAAGCCCGCCCAATGAGCGACTCGTCTTCGCACAGGGTGTGCATTTGGGCCACAGGCACATCGGTGCTGTGCAAGCCGTTCATGACGGCAAATTCGCGCTCAATGGCGTGCGCCGAGGGCAACAGTTTGGCCACTGGCCCGGGCTTGGCCCGCATCACAAATTGGCGCGTGGGGGTGATGAGTTTGTAGGTGGGGTTGGACTGCCCACCTTTGAACATTTCTACGCTCAAGGGACCGGCAAAACCGGGCAGGTGGGCACTGAGCCATTTTTCGAGGGCCAGTGTGTCGAATGCGTGAGCGCCGGAGACTGGCCGGGTGCCCACAAAATGATCAAAAGAGGTCATGGGGCACCTGTTTGCGCTGTGGCCAGCGGGCGTTACGGCAAATTGGGGCGATCAGTTGTCCGCGTTCACGATTTGCAACAAACCGTCCCGATCCAGCACCACCAAACCGCCCGGTTCGATGCGGATGATTTGCTCGCGCTCCATTTGCTTGAGCTCTTGGTTGACGCGTTGCCGCGAAGCCCCCAGCAATTGCGCCAGTTCTTCTTGTGCCAGTTGCAAGCTGATGCGCACCGCTTTGGCGTCCGACAAACTCGGCACGCCATAGCTGCGCAACAAATGGTTGAGTTGTTTGGCCAAACGCGCGCGCAAGGGCAGGGTGTTCAGGTCTTCGACCAAGCCGTAGAGCTGGCGAATGCGGCGCGACTGCAGGCGCAGCATAGCTTCGTAAAACTCGACGTGTTGCGACAAAATTTTCTTGAAGTCGGCTTTGGCCACGTTCAAGGTGGTGGTGTCGCCGTGTGCATAGCAGTCGTGTGTGCGCCGATCCCCGTCGAAGATCGAGACGTCGCCAAACCAAATGCCCGGCTCGACGTAGGTCAGCGTGATCTGCTTGCCCGAAACCGAGGTCGAGCTCACGCGCACCGCGCCCTTGGCGCAGGCAATCCATTGCTCGGGTGGGTCTCCCCGTGCCGCGAGCATGTCGCCGTCTTTGTGACGTTTGACGTAAGCGCATCGAAGTATGTCGTGCCGTAGTGAAGGTGAAAGGCTAGAAAACCAGCGACCACTGTTGATCGCTTCTCTTTCTTCCATTGTCAGAATGGGTTCGTCCATGGGCTGTCTTTTCAGTGACTGATAAATGGTTTTTTGTCGCCTGCGGGACCAAGCGCTTATTCGTATTGCGGCGTTTGTTTGTTCAAAAATGCCGCAATGCCAATGCCTGCGTTGGCGTGGTGTAAGTTTTTAACAAAGTGATCGCGCTCACGGGCCAAGTGCGAGGTCAAGTTGCTGCCATCGGCATCGGACAACAACTCTTTGATGCTGGCCAATGCGTTGGGTGCACGCCCGTTCAAAAATGCGGCGAGCTTGAGGGCTTCGTTCAAAGCCTGCGCAGGGTCCGTGAGTCGGTTGACCACGCCCAATTCGTGCAAACGCTCAGCCCCAATGCGCTCACCACACATGAGCAACTCGGTGGCCAACTGGCGTGGCAGGGTGCGAGACAAGCTCCAGCTGCCGCCGCCATCTGGCGAGAGTGCAATGCCGCTATAAGCCATGACAAACACGCTGTTGCGCGCCGACACGATCATGTCGCAAGCCAACGCCAGCGAAAAACCAGCACCCGCGGCGGGGCCTTCAACGGCGGCAATCACGGGCTTGGGAAAAGTGCGAATGGCCTCGATCCAGTTGTGCAATCCTTCGATGCTCTGCGCTTGGTGTTCAGGCGGCAACTGGCGGTTGTTTTGCAGACGCTGCAAATTGCCACCGGCGCTGAAAATGCCATTGGCGCCGGTGATGACGACACTGCGCACCTCGGCGCTCGACTCGGCCACGTTGAGAGCTTCGACCCCGGCCGCGTACATCTCGGGTCCAAGGGCGTTGCGAAACTCGGGGTTGCTGAGGGTCAGAACCAAAGTCTGGCCTTCACTGGTGCTGAGCAATTGGGCGGTCATGGGGGCTCTTTCGCTGAGGGCGTTCAGTCTTCGGTGTGCATGAGCGACAAACCAATCGCACCCCGCCGGCGCAGCCAGGGGCTGGGACGGTAGCGCATGTCGCCGTAAACGGTTTGCATGTTGAACAACACTTCCAGCACGCTGTCAGGGCCCAAACGGTTGCCCATGGCCAGCGGCCCCATCGGGTAGGCCAAGCCCAAGGTGACGGCGGTCTCCAAGTCTTGCGGCGTGCATATGCGCTGCTGACAAATATCAGAGGCAATGTTCACGATGGTCGCCACCACGCGCTGGGTGACAAAGCCACCACTGTCGCGAATGACCGAGACCGCTTTGCCGTCGCGCGCAAACAAGGCGTGGGCGGCATCGCGCATGTCGCTGCGGGTGGCCGGGTTGGTGGCCAAGACGCGGCGTTTGGTTGAGGCGTCGTCAAACAACATGTCGATGCCCAGCGTGCGTGCGGGGTCCAAGCGCTCGACCACGGCCACAGTGGTGATGTCAAAGCCCAAGGGGGCCACCAGCGTCAAGGCTTCAGGCGAGGGCGAAGCGCCGGTTTCGATCTTGGCCCCCAAGTCTTTCAGCAACTGCAAGAGTTCCATGCGGCGTGCAGCACGCGGCGAAACCCACACGGGGGGCATGGTGTCGACGGTGGGAACGGCTTGATCGGCGGGCACTTGGGCCTTGCCATCTTGGTATTTGTAAAAGCCTTCGCCCACTTTTTTGCCCACCACACCGCCGGCCAAGCGTTGTGCCGTGATGACGTTCGGGCGGTAGCGCGGTTCTTCGTAATACTGGTGGTAAATGGCCTCGATGACGTGGTGCGACACATCCAAGGCGGTGAGGTCAAACAACTCGAAGGGGCCGAGTTTGAAGCCCACTTGGTCGCGCAAAATGCGGTCCACCGTGGCAAAGTCGGCAACGCCTTCACTGACGATGCGCAAGGCTTCGGTGCTGTAGCCGCGGCCCGCATGGTTGACGATGAAGCCGGGGGTGTCTTGCGCTTGCACGGGGGTGTGCCCCATTTGGCGCGCAAAGTCAGACAGGCGTTGGCACACGGCAGGGTCGGTTTTCAGGCCGGCAATGACCTCGACCACCTTCATGAGCGGCACAGGATTGAAGAAGTGGTAGCCCGCAAACAGGTTGGGTCGCTGCAATGCCGCTGCAATGGCAGTGACCGAGAGCGACGAGGTGTTGGTGACCAAGGTGGCCGAGGGCGACAAGACTTTTTCAAGCTCGCTGAACAGGCTTTTCTTGATGTCCAACTTTTCCACAATGGCTTCAATCACCAACTCGCTTTCGGCCAAGTCCGTGAGGCTTGCCGCAGCGTGCAGTCGGGCTTTGTGGTCGGCCACGGCTTCGGGTGCAAGCCGGCCTTTTTCTTGCAGCTTGTCCCATTGTTGAAACACTGCCTCTCGGGCTTTGGCCACAGCCTCGGCTTGCGTGTCGTACAACCAGACGTGGCTGCCGGCTTGGGCGGCGATTTGAGCAATGCCGCGGCCCATGGCCCCGGCACCAATGATGGCGACTTTAGAAAATGCGAGTGTCATGCTGGAAATGCGAATCGACAGGGGATGAACGAAAAGGGGAACGATCAGCGGCGCACTTGCAGTGAGCCCGGATTGACGATGTTGGTGGGCGTGCCCTTGATGAAATTAACCACATTGTCAAAAGCGGCACCGAAATACAACTCGTAGTTGTCTTTTTCAACGTAACCGATGTGCGGTGTGCAAATGCAGTTTTCAAGCCTCAGCAGGGCGGAGCCTTGCAAGATGGGTTCGGACTCAAAGACGTCCACCGCCGCCAAACCGGGGCGACCCCGGTTCAAGGCGCCAATCAAGGCGTTGGGCTCAATCAGTTCTGCGCGCGAGGTGTTGACAAACAACGCCGTGGGTTTCATCAGGCTCAAGTCATCGCCAGTGACGATGCCTTTGGTGGCATCGTTGTAGCGCAGGTGCAGCGACAAGACATCGGCTTCTTCAAAGAAAGCACTGCGGCTGGTGGCCGCGCGGTAACCGTCTTGGCTGGCTTTGGCGCGAGATTCATCGCTGCCCCAAATCACCACATCCATGCCGAATGCTTTGCCGTAGCCGGCCACCAGTTGGCCAATTTTTCCGTAACCCCAAATGCCCAATACGCGGCCTCTCAGCACGGTGCCCAAACCGAAATTGGTGGGCATCGAGCTGGCTTTCAAACCCGATTGTTGCCATGCGCCATGTTTCAGGTTGCCAATGTATTGAGGCAATCGACGCGCTGCCGCCATGATCAAAGCCCAAGTTAGCTCCGCGGGGGCCACAGGCGAGCCCACGCCTTCGGCCACGGCGATACCCCGTTCGGTGCAGGCGGCGAGATCAATGTGCGAACCCATGCGGCCGGTTTGTGCAATCAACTTCAGGCGCGGCAATTTTTCGATGATGGCGCGTGTCAGATGCGTGCGCTCACGAATCAGCACCAAAATGTCGGCGTCTTTCAGGCGCACCGACAACTGACCCATGCCCTTCACGGTGTTGGTGTAAACCTTGGCGGGGTAGTTTTCGAGTTTGACTGCGCAGTCGAGTTTGCGAACTGCATCTTGGTAGTCGTCAAGGATCACAATGTTCATCCCTCCATTGTGCCTTGACGAAGCGCCCGATTTGAGGCGCTGGAGGTGCAATTCAGCTCAAACGCGTGACTGTGCGGCCTCGAGGGCGGCCAAGCGGTCGAGTTCGGCGCAGACATCGGCCATGCGGCCAGAAATGACCATGCGGCCTGCCCCTTTGACGTGGCTGTCTGGCTCGGTGACCCGCATGACACGCAGCGCTGGTCTGGCTGAAGCGACCTGGGTGCGGTGTGGCAACGGGGCCGTTTTTAATGCTTGGGGTGTGCAAGCAGGCCGGTGGGTGGCCCACAGGGGCTTTAAATACGCATTGGCGCGAGGGGTTTTCACCACCTTGGGGGCAGGGCGGGTGACATTGGCAAGGCCTTGAAAAAGACCCGAAAAAGCAAGCAGAGCGATTCCCATGTGAAACCTTTCAAAAGCATGGAGGTTGGACACAGGCAGGATTGCAGTTGGAGCTTGCTGAACCAGGGCCGATGGCAACTTGCCATCAGCGCCCGCCACCTGGTGCGGCAAGCGGTGATTTACATCAAGAGGGTGTTGCGGATCAGGCCCACGGCCAGGCCTTCGATGTCAAAGGGCTCTTCGGGGTTGACCAC
>JBEGTA010000096.1:0-11478 GCA_041179665.1 Pseudomonadota bacterium | reverse complement strand
CCGATCGTGGACCAGTCCGGTAAAGAAATGTTGGCCAAAGACGCTGTCGCCGACGACAAGTTCTTGGGTGGTGTGATGTTCTACGTCAAGGGCGTGGAAGGCAAGATCCCAGGCAAGTGATCGACGATCTGGAGACGCCGGTGCTGCGATGCACTGGCTCTTCAGCAAAAGGCTGCAAGGGCTTTGTCTTTGCAGCCTTTTTTGTTGCCCGGCCTGTTAGCGTGGTTTGTAGGCCGTGACGTCGATCTCAACTTTGGCATCGATCATCAAACGCGATTCCACTGTGGAGCGCGCGGGTCGATGGTTTCCAAAGCACTCCATGTAAACCCGATTAAAACTGCCAAAGTCGCGTGCATCGTTCAGCCAGACGCTGACTTTGCAAACATCGTCCAAGGTGCAGCCAGCCAAAGCCAGCGCTTGTTCAACGCGAACAAAGACCTGGCGTGTTTGTGCCTCAATGCCACCCGCGACGACTTCCCCTTGGTCGTTGGTGGGCACTTGTCCCGATACGAACACAAAGTCACCCGCACGCGTGGCGGGGGACAGGGGGCGTGCCAAGCGATCTGACGCGATGGGGGATGTACCAAGCATTTCGACGGTCATGGAGGACTCCTTAGCGGTTTTTGGCAAAAAGAAAAGACATTATTCAACATTTTTTTACAGGAAAACCCTGTTTTGCCCATGTTGAAAATTGATTTAGAGTGAAAAATGTAAATAACTTACATCCCCACCACTCTAGGAGACTTTCATGCTGCGCTTGCCTCGTCGACAACTGCTGACACTGCTCTTGGCTGCCATGCCATTGGTTTCATTCGCGACACCTCCCAAAGGGGGCGCAGCCAACCTGGCCATGATCGGGGAGCCGCAAAGTTTGGATCCCATGGCCTCGACTGCGGACTTGGTCGGCACGATCATGCAGCACGTGTACGAGACGCTCTACACGTTTGACAGCAAGTGGAATGCCATCCCCATGTTGGCCGATGGCATGCCCAAGGTCTCGGCAGACGGTTTGACCTACGCCATCAACATCCGCAAAGGGGTCAAGTTGCACAGCGGCCGTGACCTGGATGCGCAGGATGTGGTGGCCTCTCTCAAGCGTTGGATGGACATGGCCCCGCGCGGTAAATCGGTGGGCAAAGACACGGTGAGCCTGGAAGCCAAAGGCAGTCACGCCATCGAATGGAAATTCAGTGCGCTCAGCGCGTCACTGTTGGCGCAATTGGCACTGCCTTCGGGCATGGCGGTGATCATGGCCAAAGAAAGCATCGCAACGCCTTTGGTTTCGTTTGTGGGCACTGGCCCTTACAAACTCAAGGAGCGCCGTCCAGACCAATTTGTGGTCCTCTCACGTTTCGATACCTACAGCGCTCGCAGCGAGGCCCCCAATGGGTATGGCGGCAAGCGAGAAGCCTTGCTGGACGAGTTGCGCTTTACGCCTGTGCCCAATGCCAACACGCGAGTGGAAGGCGCCTTGTCAGGGCAGTTCCAATTTGCTGACCAGTTGCCCGCTGAATCCTTGTCGCGCGTCGAAAAAGGCGGCCCCAACGTGGTGCCTATCCTCACACCTTCTTATGGCTTTCCGTATCTGGTGCTCAACACCAAAGAAGGCATCATGGCCAACCAGGGCGTGCGCCAAGCGATTCAAATCGCCATCGGTCAAGCTGAAATGTTGACCGCTGCCTACGGCGACAAGCGGTTTTTCACCGTCGAGGGCAATCACTTCCCTCAAGGCACACCGTTTTATTCCACAGCCGGCACGGACCAGTACAACAAGCAAGACGCTAAGCGCGCCAAAGAAATGGCTGAAAAAGCAGGCTACAAGGGCGAGACCGTCCGCTTGCTGACCAGCCGTAACTTTGAGTTCCACCACACCATGATGCAAGTCATGGCCGAGCAATTGCGGGCGGCCGGATTCAAGCCCGAGATGCAAGTGGTGGACTGGGCGACGCTGATTCAGCGCCGCGGGGACTCTAAGGTGTGGGACATCTACATGACGCACTCTGGCCAGTTCCCTGAGCCCATGCTGTCACCACCTCAGTTGGGCGAGGGCGCTCCAGGCTGGTGGAGCTCACCCGCCAAGGCCAAAGCTTTGGGCGACTTCAACCGCCAAGCCGACCCGGCCAAGCGTGCCCAGTTGTGGAGCGCTGTGCAGCAAGTGGTTTACACCGAAGTGCCGTACATCAATGTGGGCAAGTTCAGCAGTTTGTCCGCGCGTTCCAGCAAGTTGGAGGGCTACACCCCCGCGACCTGGCCGTTCTTCTGGAATGCTGGCCTGGCCAAATAACCCGCAGGTACTGATCGATGTCCCGAATGTCCTGGGCGAGCCTGGGACGCACTTTGCTGGGCCGCTTGGGCGGCATGCTGGCGGTGTTGTCCCTGGTCTCGGTTTTGGTTTTTCTTCTCACGCGGCTGGCCGCTGGCGATCCGATCGCGGTTTTGCTGGGGGATCAGGCATCGTTGGATGACATCGCGCAGGCACGCCAGCGTTACGGACTTGATCAACCCCTCGTCAGTCAGTTCATGCTCTGGCTTGGGGAGGTTTTGAAAGGCAATCTCGGCCAATCCATTTTTTTACAAATGCCGGTCACGCAAGTGCTGTGGGATCGTGTGGAGCCCACGGCTTGGCTGGCCTTTTTATCGGTCAGTTTGGCCATGCTGATCGGCGTGCCATGTGGCATTGTGTCTGCCGTTTGGCGCGGGCGTTGGATCGATCAATGCGTGAGCACCTTGGCCATGTTGGGCGCCAGCATGCCCAGTTTCTGGATGGGCCTGATGGCCATTCAGTTGCTGGCGGTGGGCGCGGGCTGGTTTCCGGTGTCGGGCTATGGCGACCCGGGGGCCGGCTTGGCTACGCGCATCCACCATTTGCTGCTGCCTGCATTGGTGTTGGGGACGCTGAATTCGGCATTGATCATTCGTTTCACGCGCGCATCGATGCTCGACATCCTCAGCGAAGACTACATTCGAACGGCGCGTTCCAAAGGGTTGTCAGAAAGCGTGGTGGTGCTCAAGCACGCCTTGCTCAATGCCCTCGTGCCCATATTGACTGTGCTGGGCTTGACGCTGGCGCTCATGATCGGTGGGGCCGTCGTGACCGAGACCGTGTTCAACCTGCCGGGCTTAGGCAATCTGGTGGTGCGTGCGGTGTTGCGTCGTGATTACCCGGTGATTCAGGGTGCCTTGCTGGCAATTGCTGCGGTCTACGTCATCATCAACTTCGTGATCGATGTGCTGTATGTTTTCGTCGATCCAAGGGTGCGTCATGGTTGAGTGGCGACTCACTTTGTCGCAATTGTTCGCCCGTCGGGTGGTCCTGATCGCCGTCTTGGTCTTGGGCTTGATGCTGTTCATGGCGGTGGCCGGGCAGTGGATCTTGCCGCACGAGCCCATGGCCATGAAAGTCAGCATGCGCCTGAAGGCCCCCAGCTGGACCTATTGGGGTGGCACAGACGAATTGGGTCGTGACATCACCAGCCGAATTTTCTATGGGGCGCGTTACTCGTTGGCCATTGGCGCCAGCACCGCATTTTTGGCTGTGGTGCTGGGTACCTTGCTGGGTTTGATGGCGGGGTTTTTCAAAAATCTTGACGCCGTTCTGATGCGCTTTGTCGATGCGATGATGGCTTTCCCCGACATATTGCTGGGCATCGCGCTGGTATCAATTCTGGGTGCCAGCCCGGTCAATGTGGTGCTGGCGTTGACGCTGGTGTACACGCCGCGTGTGGCGCGGGTGGTGCGTGCTTGCACCTTGGTGATTCGCGAGTTGCCTTATGTCGAAGCCGCCCGTGCTGTTGGAGTGAGCACCCCCCGGTTGCTGCGCGTGCACATCTTGCCCAATTTGATGTCTCCGATCCTGGTGCAGCTGAGTTTCATCTTTGCCTACGCCTTGTTGGCCGAGGCAGGCTTGTCTTTCCTTGGCGTTGGGGTGGGGGCTGAAATTCCCACTTGGGGGACCATGGTGGCGGCCAGCACACAACATGCCGATCGGGCCGTCTGGACACTTTTTTTCCCTGGCATGGCGATCGTCTTGACCGCTTTGTCTTTGCAGTTGCTGGGTGACGGTGTGCGCGATTTGCTCGACCCCCGCTTGAAAGGCACCTCATGACCACCCCTGAAGCGGCATCACCTGTGCCGCGCTTACAGGTGCGCGATTTGACCACCACTCTGGTGCAAAGCGATGGGGCGATTCCTCTGGTGCGTGGGGTGAGTTTTGACTTGCATGCAGGTCAAACGCTGGCGCTGGTGGGAGAGTCGGGCAGTGGCAAGTCACTGACCGCGCTCAGCCTCATGCGTTTGTTGGCGCGCAATGCCCGATGGCAATGTGGCGGCCAAGCTCTGTTTACCGATGCTGCCGGGCAAACTCGCGATGTGCTGCAGCTGAGTGATGCCGACATGCGGCAATTGCGCGGGCACCAGATGGCCATGATCTTTCAAGAGCCCATGACTTGCCTGAACCCGGTGCTGACGGTGGGTGAACAGATCGCCGAGTCGGTCCGGCTGCACTGGGGCATGAGCCAGCGCGATGCGCGCCAACGGGCTTTGCAGGCACTGGAGCAAGTCGAAATTCCTGCTGCCCGACAGCGCTTGGACGAGTATCCGCACCAGTTGTCTGGCGGCATGCGTCAACGCGTGATGATCGCCATGGCCATGGTGTGTGAGCCCTTGGTGCTGATTGCGGATGAACCGACGACCGCGCTGGATGTGACCATTCAGGCTCAGATCTTGTCGTTGATGTCACGCTTGCAACAAGACACGGGCATGAGCATGCTGTTCATCACCCACAACCTGGGCGTGGTCGCCCACCATGCAGAACGCGTGGCGGTGATGTATGCGGGCCAGGTGGTCGAACAGGCCAATGTGCACGCATTGTTTGCGCAGCCTGCTCACCCTTACACACAGGGCCTGTTGGCTTGCCTGCCCGGTCGCGCCCGGCAGCGTTCTTTGCGAGAGGGCAAGCGCATTGCTTTGCAAGACATTGCAGGGCAAGCACCGGCCATGGACCGCTTGGGTGCAGGCTGCAGTTTTGCAGATCGCTGCGCTGTCAGGTTGCCCATCTGTAGTTTGACGCCGCCTGTTTGGCAGGGTGATGCAGAGCATGTCCGGGCATGTCATCTGGAGCAGTCCTTATGAAGCCCATGCTAAAAATTGATGGCTTGTCGGTCGAATTTGGCAGCGGTGCGAAGCGGGTGCGCGCGGTGCGTGGGGTGAGTTTCGACATCGCCCACGGTGAAACCCTGGGTCTTGTGGGCGAATCTGGTTCGGGCAAAAGCACCTTGGGGCGAGCTGTTTTGCAACTGATTCATGTGACGCAGGGGTCTGTGCAATTTGAAGGCCGCGAACTGGTCGGTTTGAGCGCATCGCAAATGCGCCCATTGCGGCGCGAAATTCAAATGGTGTTTCAAGATCCCAGCTTGAATCCGCGGCAGCGGGCCGGCGACATGCTCGACGAAGTGCTCAGCACGCATGCGCTGCACGAAGGCCCGGCGCGAGCTCCGCGCATAGCGCAACTGCTTCAGTTGGTCGGCCTTAAGCCGGAGCACGCCAGTCGTTTTGCACACGAATTTTCTGGTGGGCAGAAGCAAAGACTGGGCATTGCCAGGGCCTTGGCTGCGCAGCCGCGGTTCATTGTGGCGGACGAACCCCTGTCTGCACTGGACATGTCGATTCAGGCACAAATTGTCAACTTGCTGATCCAATTGCGCGATCGGTTGGGTTTGACCTTGCTCTTCATTTCGCACGATCTGGATGTCGTCCAGTATTTGTGCGACCGTGTTGTTGTTTTGTATCTGGGACGCGTGATGGAGATTGCGCCGACCGCTGAGCTTTTTGCGTCGCCCGCCCATCCGTATACTCGAGCTTTGCTGTCAGCGGCGCCCATTCCCGATCCCACACAAGCAGCCCCACGGGTGGACTTGCAGGGCGACCCCCCCAGCCCCCTGAACCCACCTTCTGGTTGTGTGTTTCGCACCCGTTGTCCACATGCCCTGCCGGCCTGCGCCGAAACCACGCCTGAACTCACCCCCACTGCAGCTGGCCGTCTGGTGGCCTGCTGGCGACATGAAGAATTGAGCTGAGTCATGCAACTGAACGCTGCCTTCAAAGGCTATCCCTCGCACCTGGCCGCAATTGATCTGAAAGACGCAAGTCGGCAGGGTTGGCAGTTGCTGCGGGGTGATTTGTCATTTCCGCTGGCGGTGCTCAAGGACTCGGCGCTGCAACACAACTTGGCGTGGATGCAGGATTTTTGCCGCTCGCGTGGGGTGGACATTGCCCCTCACGGCAAGACCACGATGTCGCCTGAGCTCTACGCTCGCCAACTCGCTGCGGGTGCATGGGGGATCAGTTTTGCCAACGTGTTTCAGGCCGGCATGGGCGCGCGTCACGGTGTGCGCCGCATCATCATTGCCAATCAGGTGCTGCAAGCGGTGGATCTCGATAGTTTGTCGGCCTTGTTGCGTGAGCATGAAGGCTTGCAGGTTTATTTTCTGGTGGATTCGCTGACGCAATTGCATTTGATTGAAGCATGGCGTGTACAGCGACAGTCCAGCACGGTGTTCAAGGTGCTGTTGGAGCTTGGCATTGAGGGCAAACGATCAGGATGTCGTGACCATGAAGAGGCCTTCAGGCTGGCGCAGGCCATTCGGCAGAGCCCTGCCGTGCAGCTGGCTGGCATCGAGTGCTACGAAGGCGCTTTGGCCACTTGTCACCACGAACATGACCGCGCCAGCGTGGCGGCATTGATGGCGCGTGTGCAGAAAATGGCAACAGCCTGTGAAGCCGAACAGTGCTTTGAAACCGATGAAGTGTTGATCACGGCGGGTGGGTCGGCCATTTTTGATTTGGTGGCAGACCACTTGACGCCGCACTTAAGTCGACCCGTTCGGGGCATTTTGCGATCGGGCTGTTATTTGACACATGACCACGTCCAATATCGGCAGCATTTGAAATGTGTGGCGGAGCGTTTGAACTTGCAGGAAACCTTGCGCCCTGCCATCGAACTGATCAGTGTGGTGCAGTCCTGCCCGGAGCCAGGTTTGGCCATTTTGGCGATGGGCAAGCGCGATGTCTCCTACGATCTGGACCTGCCCGTTCCTGAATGGCGCGCTGCGGTGGGTGATGTCCAAACCCGCGGCGTGCCCTCGCATTGGGCTGTGACGGCACTGAACGATCAGCACGCCTATTTGCGCTTTGACGCACAGGCGCCGCAAGACCAGCATCCGGTGGTGGGTCAGTTGCTCGGCTGCGGCATTTCGCACCCTTGCACCACCTTTGATAAGTGGCGCTGGATGCCCGTGGTGGACGATGCCTACCGCGTGGTGGACGCGGTGTCGGTGCATTTTTGAATATGGTTCACCATGACTGAGCCATTGACTTCTTTGCTCCAACGACTGCAGTCGGTCGCACCGAGCTTGCCCCGCGCGCAGCAGCAAGTGATTGCCACATTACTTCAAGACCCTGAGCGCGCTTTGTCATTGGGTGTTGACGCGCTGGCGCGTCAAGCCAAGGTGTCCATGCCCACCATCATGCGCACCGCCAGACAGTTCGGTTTTGAGGGGGTGCGCGAATTTAAGCTGGCCTTGGCGCAAGACCTGGCGCGGCACGCCCCCATCTACAGTTCGGTCACGATGCATGACAGCACCCCCGACATCGTGCAAAAAATTCTCGGTGGTGCAGCCGCATCCATCGCCGCGCTGCAGCAGCAACTCGACCCGCTGGTCCTTGAAAAAGCGGCCAACTTGCTGGCCGGTGCGCAGCGCATCGATTGTTATTCGGTCGGGGCCACCTCCGCATTCATGGCCAACGACTTACAAGGCCGGTTGTTCCGTCTGGGGCGCCAAGCACATGCGGTACATGATGCGCACCAGCAACTCATCTCGGCTGCGACCTTGGGTCCCTCCGGTGTCGCTGTGGCGATTTCACACGTGGGGCGCATGCCATTCATGTTGGAAGCAGTCGGTTTTGCCAGATCGCAAGGCGCCAAGGTCATTGCCATCACGCGGCCCGACACGCCATTGGCCCAAATGGCCGATGTGGTGATTGAGGTCAGTGTCCAACCTGATGCGGTGATGCGGGTAGGCACGGAGGCTTACATCGCCCATTTGCTCGTTATCGAGTTGTTGATGGTGCTGGTGTTGCAACTATTGGGACCGGATGCAGCACGTCACTTGGCACAGTTCAAGTTGGTCTTGCAGGGGCACGGGCAAGACGTGGACCAA
Organism: Pseudomonadota bacterium; assembly: GCA_041179665.1. Lineage (GTDB taxonomy): Bacteria > Pseudomonadota > Gammaproteobacteria > Burkholderiales > Burkholderiaceae_C > Limnohabitans_A. Next base: position 3,262 of record JBEGTA010000096.1, on the reverse strand, counting down.
CATCCCACGGTCGATTGGGCCTGGTCCAGTGTCGAGAAAGGGACGCAAGCATGAAAACGCTTTTGTTACGACATGCGCAGTTGGTCGACGGCACGGGTGCGCCAGCTCGAATCGCCGATGTCTGTGTGCGTGGTGACCGCATTGCCGCTATTGGCCAGAATCTGCAGGTCTCTGCCGATGACATTTTGGATCTGCAAGGATTAACGGTCGCCCCTGGTTTTATCGATGTGCACACGCACGACGATGCCATCGTGCTGCGTGACCCCAGCATGCTGCCCAAATTGTCACAAGGGGTGACCACCGTCATCACCGGTAACTGCGGCCTGTCACTGGTCCCGCTGGTCAGTGATGCGCCGGGCTCTCCGCTCGATTTGCTGCACACCTCGGAGTTCCGTTATCGGCATCTGGACGATTACGCGCAAGCCATTGCGCAAAGCCCGCCTGCGGTCAATGTTGGGGCCTTGATCGGTCACACCACCTTGCGCGCCACAGTCATGCAGGACCTCACGCGTGCGGCAACAGCCGAAGAAACTGAAGCCATGGCGGCATTGCTCGACGAGGCCTTGTCGCAAGGTGCTTTGGGCCTGTCTTCAGGCTTGTTTTACCAGCAAGCCTATGCTGCAGACATGCCGGAAATGCAAGCCTTGACACGGGTCGTGGGTCGCCATGGCGGTGTTTATGTGACGCACATTCGCAGCGAGATGGATGACATTCTGACGGCGATGAATGAAGCCGCCGACACAGCTCAATCGGGTGCAGCCCAATGGATCATGTCGCACCACAAATGCGCGGGCCCACGCAATTGGGGGCGCACGATCGAAACGCTGGCCTTGTTGGAGCGACTGAGTCAGCGACAAAGCGTGGGCACCGATGTGTACCCCTACAGCGCAGGTTCAACTTTGCTGCGAGAAGACCTGGTCGACGGCGTCATTGACATCCTGATCACGCGAAGCGAACCCCACCCGGAAATGGCAGGCCGTTATTTGGCAGAAATTGCCCAAGCGTGGGGCATCGACCAACTGCAGGCTTGCAGACGTTTGATGCCCGGTGGGGCTTGCTATTTTCAGATGCGCGAAGACGATGTGCGCCGAGTGTTGGCGCACCCTCTGAGCATGATTGGGTCCGACGGTTTGCCACACGATGAGCGTCCACATCCCCGTTTGTGGGGTGCTTTTGCGCGCGTTTTGGGACATTACTGTCGCGACGAAAAACTGTTCAGCTTGCCTGAGGCGATTCACAAAATGACGGGGATGTCTGCGCAGCGATTTGGCTTACACGAACGGGGTGTGCTGCGTGAGGGGGCCTTTGCAGACCTGGTCTTGCTAGATCCGGATGGCATTCAGGACAAAGCCACCTACGAAAATCCCCGGCAAATGTGTGAAGGCATTGAGCGCGTCATGGTCAATGGCGAATGGGCTTTCGCCCAGGGACAGGCGCTGGGCTCAGGGTCTGGCCGGTTTTTGCGACGTTGATTCGCGTCTGAAGCGCCGCTGGCTTTTTGATACGCTGGCGTGACCTTGCACCCTTGAAAGCGCCTGTCTTGTTCAATCATTTGGAGTCCCCCGCTGCAGCCCCGAGAACTTGGCAGCAAATCCGCGCTGACTTCGGCAGCATTTACGCCGCTAATGCGCTCATTGGGTTCATCTTTGCCGCGACCGGGCCGGTCGCCATCATCTTGTCGGTGGGCACACGCGGTGGCTTGTCGCCTGAAGAATTGGCATCGTGGGTGTTTGGGGTGTTTTTTGTCAATGGGCTGGTGAGTTTGTTGATGAGCTGGCGCTACACCACACCGTTGGCGTTTGGATGGACGATTCCGGGCACGGTGTTGGTTGGGCCAGCCTTGCAGCATTTGAGTTTTGCGGAGGTGATCGGCGCTTTCTATGCGACCAGTGCGCTGATTTTGGTGTTGGGTTTGAGCGGCTGGGTCAAGCGCGTCATGGCGTTGCTGCCCATGCCCATCGTCATGGGCATGGTTGCCGGGGTGTTTTTGCGATTCGGCTTGGACATCGTGCGGGCACTCAGCAGCGACGCGGCGATTGCAGCCCCCATGGTGGCGGTCTTCTTGTTGTTGTCGGCTCGGGCAAATTGGGGAAAACGCCTGCCGCCGGTCATTGGTGCCTTGCTGGTGGGGGCTTTGGCCGTGGCGATGTCAGGTCGACTCGATACGGCTGCTCTGGGTCAATTCACCCTCGCGCAGCCCGTGATTCAGGCGCCGGTCTGGTCGTTGGCCGCGATGCTGGAGTTGGTGGTGCCCCTGGCCATCACCGTGCTGGTGGTGCAAAACGGCCAAGGTGTGGCCGTGCTCAAAAACGCAGGTCACGAGCCACCCGTCAACATGATCGCCGTGGCTTGCGGCTTGGGCGCGGCGGTGAGTGCCGTGTTTGGCGCGGTGAGCACGTGCCTGACCGGGCCCACCAACGGCTTGCTCACGTCGTCTGGCGAGAAGCCTCGCCACTACACCGGGGCGCTGATGGTGGGCGTGCTGGCGCTGTTGTTCGGCTTGATGGCGCCCACCTTCACGGGCTTGATGTTGGCTGCGCCCAAAGAATTCATCATGGTGCTGGGTGGCCTGGCCATGCTGCGCGTGTTGCAGGGTGCGTTTGTGGCTTCGTTTGGTGCAGGCAAGTTCTCACTCGGGGCATTGGTGAGTTTGCTGGTCACGGTGGCCGACATCGGCTTGTTCAACATTGGCGCTGCATTCTGGGGCTTGGTGGCCGGATTCGCGGTGTCTTGGTGGATGGAGCGAGGCGATTTTCAGAATCGCTGAAGAATCTGGGGATCTGTCCACATGCATATTCAAAAAATCAACGAAGGTGTCTGCGCCTTGTACGATGACGCAGGCCTGCATGTGGGTCAATTCAAATGGATTCAGGGTCAATGGAAGTTCAAGGCCATTGGCTATGGCCCGCATGACCAAGTGGTGCCTGGTGGCGGGCCATTGACGGAGCGCCACAATATGACTTTCGCGCAGCTCGATGAGAGCGAAATTCGCGCCCAATTTTTTGGAAGATGACCATGTTCAAAGTCCACGCTATTTCCCCAAAACGCCTGCCCGAGCTGCTGCAGGTCATGCCCAAAGCCGAGTTGCATATTCACATTGAAGGCTCGCTCGAACCCGAATTGATCTTTGCATTGGCCGAACGCAATGGCGTCAAATTGCCCTATGCCAGCGTCGAGGCCTTGCGCAGTGCCTACGCCTTTACCAATTTGCAAAGTTTCTTGGACCTGTATTACGCCGGGGCCAGCGTGTTGTTGCAGGAGC
>JBEGTA010000095.1:0-4308 GCA_041179665.1 Pseudomonadota bacterium | reverse complement strand
TGGCCAAGTGCTCAAGCGCTATGCGCCGCAAGATGCGCCCGCCAAAATCGCGCAAGACATCGAGGCGGCGCTGGCCGCAGCCTGAGCCCTGGCCAAGGCTTGGGGCACTGCGCGTGGTCAGAGGATGGCTTCGTCCAGCAACTCCACCCAATGCCTTACCGGCAAACCGCTGCCACTTTGCAGGTGGGTGATGCAGCCAATGTTGGCGCTCAAAACCCCTTGGGGTTGCAGCGCATTCAGGTGGCCTAATTTGCGGTCGCGCAATTGCTTGGACAAGTCGGGGTTGAGCACACTGTAGGTGCCCGCTGAGCCACAGCACAGATGAGATTCGTTGGCTGTGACTTTGATCTGAAAGCCCAAATCGCTCAAATTCTTTTCAACGCCGCCTTTGAGTTGCTGGCCATGTTGCAAGGTGCACGGCGGGTGATACGCCTGCAACCCCGCCGCCTGCAGGGCTTGAGGTTTGAGTCGGGGTTTCAGGAGCGGCACCAACTCGGGCAGCAACTCGCTCAAGTCTCGCGTCAAGGCGCCAATGCGTGCGGCTTTTTCAGCATAGGCCGGGTCGTCTTTCAGCACGTGGCCATAGTCTTTCACCATCACGCCGCAGCCTGAGGCGTTCATCACGATCGCTTCGACTTCGCCCGACTCGACCCAAGGCCACCACGCATCGATGTTGGCTCGCATGTGGTCTTTGCCGCCATCGTGGTCGTTCAAGTGAAACTTCACCGCGCCACAGCAGCCCGCTTTATCGGCCCTGACGGTTTGTATGCCTGCCGCGTCCAACACGCGGGCGGTGGCGGTGTTGATGTTAGGGCTCATGCTGGGTTGCACACAGCCCGTCAACATGAGGACCTTGCGCGGGTGTGTGGCGGTGGGCCAAGCACCGGCCTTTTGCGGCTCCGGCACTTTGGCTTTCAGGCTCTCAGGCAACAGCCCGCGCACGGCTTGGCCCATCTTCATGGCAGGCGCAAACAAGGGCGATGGCAAGCCCTCTTTGAGTGCCCAGCGCACCAGCTTTTCACTGGTGGGGCGCGCCACTTTGGCGTCGACCAACTTGCGACCAATGTCGACCAAGTGACCGTATTGCACGCCGCTCGGACAAGTGCTTTCGCAATTGCGGCAAGTCAGGCAACGGTCCAAATGCAACTGGGTTTTGCGTGTGGGGGTCTCACCTTCCAACACCTGCTTCATCAAATAGATGCGGCCACGCGGGCCATCCAGCTCGTCACCCAAGATTTGGTACGTGGGGCACGTGGCGGTGCAAAAACCGCAATGCACACATTTGCGCAAAATGGCTTCGGCTTCAATGCCTTCGGGGGTGTTTTTGTATTCGGGGGCGAGGTTCGTTTGCATGGCTTTCGTCCCGCGATCAAAGTGAATAAACACGACCCGTGGCGAACACGCCCTTGGGGTCGAATTGTTTTTGCAACTGCTGCTGAATGCGCGCTTGCACAGCATCGAGTGGGGTGTTCACGCCCACGCTCTTGTCGGTTTGAGGTTGTGCCGTGCTGGAGCGAAACAAGGTGGCGTGTCCGCCCACCGATTGAGCCAATTGGCGCAGTGCTTCAGCAGCGCCTGCAGGCGCCCACAACCAGCGCTGCGCGCCTTGCCACTCAATGTAGGGCGAGGGTGTTGGGCCCGGCAAGGTCAGCACCGGTGCGGTTTGTGGCAACGACAAACGCCACAGGCAAGCATCGGGGGTGGGGGGGTCAAAAAACTGCAGGGTTTGGTCGCCACTGGCACGCCAATCTGCAGCGGCTTGCGCGTTGTCCATGACTTGTACTTGCGCACCCAAAGCCACCACATCGGCGCGCATTTTGGTGACCGCCGACCGAACCGCCGCCACCGCACCTCGCAAGCGCACAAACAAATAGTCGGCCACAGGCTGCGCCGTGGTGTCTCGCACCCAAGCGCTGGCGTTCAGGGGCAAGGGTTGTCCACCCCATCGGTGCAACAGGTTCAAAGCGTCTTGTTGCGACACACCGGCACACATGAGCGTGGCTTCGGCGGGGGCCACGGGCAACACCTTCAGACTGACCTCGGTGATCAAGCCCAGCGTGCCCCAACTGCCCGCCATGAGTCGGCTGACGTCGTAACCGGCCACGTTTTTCATGACCTGACCGCCAAAGGTCAGATGCTCGCCCAGGCCGTTGATGAATCGGGCCCCCAACACATAGTCGCGCACGGCACCGGCGGTGGCGCGTGCCGGGCCACTCAGACCCGCCGCCACCATGCCGCCCACGGTGGCACCTGCCTCAAAGCTGGGAGGCTCGAAGGCCAGCGACTGGCCTTTTTCGGCCAACGCCGCTTCCAACTCGGCCAATGGTGTGCCGCAGCGCACCGTGACCACCAATTCGCTGGGCTCATAGCTCACGATGCCACGGTAGGCGCGGGTGTCCAGCACTTCGCCTGTGAGGTCTTGCCCCCAAAAGTCTTTGCTGCCGCCGCCGCGCAAACGCAGCACGCGGCCGTCTGCACCCGCTTGGCGCACGGCATCGATGAGGGAATTGAGTTGAGCTTCCATGGTCAAGGATGGTAACGCCCAGCTTTGACCGTCAGATTGAATTTTTTGAACGAAAGACTTGCTGGAAATTCGGTCTTCAGACTTGGAAAAAGTTCACGGGCAGACCGGCCACCTCGACGCGGATGGCAAACAGGCAACCCGATTGCGGGAACATGGCCAACTCTGCCGCACTGCGGCCTTGGCGCGAGGTGGTCACCAACAAGGTCTTCAGGTCTTCACCCCCAAAGCACGGCATGGTGGGGCATTGCACCGGCGTCTCAAGCACGGCCAACACGTCGCCTTTGGGGGACAAACGGACCAAGCGCTTGCCCTCGTATTGCGCCGACCAATAAGCGCCTTCGCTGTCAACCGCGGCGCCATCCGGGCGTCCGCCATAACGCGATTCGGCCTGTGGCAAGCGGGCATCGGCTTCGCTCCATGCCCAGCCCGCCGGTTTGAGTGGGAACTGATGAAACACCCGCTCGTTCGACAGCTCTGCAGTGTCAGGGTCAAAGGTCCATGCCCTGACCGCATGCGAGGGCGTGTCAGACCAATAAAGCGTGCGCCCATCGGGCGACCAAGCCAAACCATTGGCGGTGGTGGCACCGTGGGCTTTTTCTTGCAGGCCAGCGCCTTGCAACGCATACAAAACGCCCAGCGCTTGGTCGCGCGGCTCGTACATGCTGCCTGCCCACAAACGGCCTTGTGGATCGCACTTGCCATCGTTGAAGCGCAAGCGTGTGGTGTCATAAGGCGCTGCTGCCAAGCGTTGCAAAGGCCCACCCCACTCGCGGGCCAAATAAATGCCGTCACGCAACGCCATGACCAAGCCAAAGCCGTTGTCATGGCTTTGCACCGGCGCAATGCATCCGGGCTCTTGGGTCAGAGGCCAATACTCCACCGGCCCTTGCGCTCGCAGGCCATCGATGGCCGCGCGGGCAATGCGTCGGCCCGGAATATCAACCCAGTACAGCCGCTTTTCTTGGGGGTGCCAAAAAGGAGACTCGCTCAACCCGTCGGGTTCGGTGGTGATGGCGGTCCACTGTGGGGCGAGGTTGGCATGCATAAAGAAGGAAAGGTTCGCAAGAGAATGATGCCTTCGATTTTGCATCGGCCCAAGCGATTTTTAAGCGACTGCCGCCCGCTGTACCCGAAAAGAACCCTGCAACTTTATTCGGGCTTGCTGATGCAACTGGCGGTAAGACCATTCAAAAATAACCTCGAATGAGTTTTGCGGTGGCCTTCTCAGCAGCAATCGGTGCTGGTTAACTTGAAGGAAGCGTTGAATGGCCACGACCGAATGGGGCAACAAAAAAGGCCCGCAGTGCGGGCCTTTTTGAGGTTGGAATCAGCACAAGTGACAGGTCACTTGTAACCACTGCATCAGCCGTGGTAAGCCGACTCGCCATGTGAAGAGATGTCCAAACCTTCGCGCTCTTCTTCTTCGGTGACACGCAGGCCAATAACCATGTCCACCAATTTGAAGGCCACCACAGACACCACGCCCGACCACACCACGGTGAGCAACACGGCTTTGGCTTGTGTCCAAACTTGAGCGGCGATGGAATAAGCATCGGGTGTGATCATGGTCACGGTGACCCAGTCAGCCACGGCGCTTGGGCCGCCCAGTGCGGGCGAGTTGAACACACCGGTCAACAAGGCGCCGACGATACCGCCCACACCGTGCACACCAAACACGTCCAACGAGTCATCAGCGCCGAGCATTTTCTTCAGGCCATTGACACCCCACAAGCAAGCGAAGCCAGCGATGAAGCCAATGATCAAGGCGCCACCCAAGCCGACGT
>JBEGTA010000094.1:0-11933 GCA_041179665.1 Pseudomonadota bacterium | reverse complement strand
AGTCACACATTATGAGAGGCCCTAAAAAAAACGGGCCAAGGGTAAACCCGAGGTCAGCCTGTCTTTTTTTCAACCCAACAGGGAAATAATTTCACTCAGGCGATCAAATCAAAACCTTGCGCTTCGACACTGACAAAGGCCTCTGTGAAAGCCGACAAACGCGCATAAAAGACGGCCCGGGGGTGGTTCATCAGAGTTTGGCAGAGAGTGGGCACCCAAGGCTGAACGTGTTGGGTAAAAAAGGCCTGCTGACGCGTCAAATTGGACACGGCCACATCGTCACCCGCGATCAAAAAGCGCATAACCTCAAAAACATAGGCCACATGGTCTTCCGTTTCAGACATGCCTTCGCTGCGGGCCAAGCCCAAAGCGGCCAAGTCGTCGCGCAGGCGCACCAAGGGTTTTTCGTTCAAAAAACCACTCAGGTAATGCGAGCCAAATAGATAGACCTCGGGCTTGCCGACGCCACCAAACAAGGTGTTGAACTCGTCTGCAATTTGAGTTTGGCTCAAGCTGCGGGCGCAGGCCACCAATTCCCGCCAAGGCTCTTCCAAAAAACCACCGGCATCGGGGGCTTCGGTCACCGCGACTTGCAATTGCGCCAGCCAAGCGTCGCTGGGCGCTTGGTAAAACAGGTGTGAGAGCAGCCCATAGACTTCTGCACGCGCAGTTTCTTCGTCCAAGGCGTGGCTGTGGGCGGACAGGTTCAATTCTGAGCTCATGACAACAAATGATTGAGGTTAAGAGGGTTTGTTGGCACCCGGGACGCGCACCTGGTTTTCGTCGGTGAACATGTCCACCACACGGCAGTCGCCGCACATTTTGAGCCGCTCCAGTGCAGGCCCTTGAAACATGCTGTGGCCTGCCAAGCGGCCCAACATGGTTTCGATGCCCTTCAAGGTGCCAAAGGGTTTGCTGCAACGAATGCAGGCATAGGGCGGGCTGCCATGCAGCACGCGCGGTTGCACACGTTCTGACAGCAACGACAAGCGCGGCTTCAAGCTGATCGCGTCTTCTGGGCAAGTTTTGGCACACAGTCCACATTGCACGCAATTTTTCTCAATGAACCGGATCTCAGGCTGCAAAGAGTTGTCTTGCAAGGCGGATGACGGGCACGCCCCGACACAGCTCATGCACAGCGTGCACTTGTCGCCATTGACCATGATGGTGCCCAACGGCGAACCGGCTGCGGGCAAGTCGATGGCCTTGGGACGGGTCTCGTCGTCTTGCCGCATAACAGGCGACTGGGCCATCAAATGGTCGAGTACCAACTCGAGGTTGCTGCGCTTTTCGGCTTGCACCGCATGGCGCGCTGACTGTGCAGGCCCCTCGGGCATGAGCGCTGCCTTCACGCTGCGGCTGGCCAGGCGTTGTAAATCGGCGTCGAGCGCGGTTGGGTTTTTGGCCTCAATCAGCTGAAAATGCACACCGCCATAGCCGAGGCCATTCAGAAGACTTTGGGCCACCGCCATTTGTTCCATCATCGCAGCGCGGTATTGCGGCGCTTCTTCATCGGTGAGCAACACCATCACTTGGCGAGCGCCATAGGCCACGGCAGAAAGCCAAAGCTCCAAACCCACGCTGGCCGTGTGCCACAAAGCCAGGGGGATGACCCTGGCCGGAACACCTTGCATGACTTTCAGTTGTGCGCCCCGACCCAGCTCGTCGATCAAGGCTTGGCCTTTGTCTTGGCTGTGCAGCAACAGGGCGGCATCTCGCCCACCTGCCGTTTGGTAAGCCGTTAACAAGGCACGAATTTTGGCGCCCTGCTCGGCTGGCCTGGGATAGGCGTAGGTCAGCGCCCCCGTTGGGCATGCCGTGGTGCACGCACCGCAGCCCACACACAGGTTCGGATTGACCACGATTTGTTGCCGACTTTTGTCTGAGCTGATGGCCTCGGCCGAACAAATGTCGACACACGCTTGGCAGCCCACGGTCTCGTTGCGGCTGTGCGCGCAAAGTTTTTGCTTGTAAGCAAAAAAGCGCGGCTTTTCAAACTCACCGACCAACTCACGCACTTTCAGCAAGGTCTGCAGGTCTTGTCCGTTCCAACGGAAATAGCCTTGCGGCAAGGCGTGTTGTTGGAAGGTGGGCGCTGACTTGTCACTGCGCAAATCCAACACCACATCAAAGCGATCGTTTTGCTGACGGGCTTCGCGCGTGAAATCAATCGCGCCTGCGGCTTCGCACACTTTGACGCAATCGCGGTGCGCTGTGCACAGCGAGAGGTCGACTTGGTAGTCCAAACCAATGGCTTGCTCTGGGCATGCCGCAACGCAGGCGTTGCATCGGGTGCACAGGTCAAGATCGATCGGGTTATTGGCTTCCCATGACACGTCGAAAGCGCCCAACCATCCTTTGAGACTTTGCAGTCGACCGGCGACCACTGGAAAACGGCGTTCTTGCAGACCACCAGAACTGCCCGCGTTTTCTGCCCAGATGGTGATCTGCATGGCATCGGCCAAAAAGCTGGCGGCGCGCTCGGCAGCGTCCAGTGCGCCCAAGATGAGCACGCGCCCTGTGCTCTTGTAAGTGACCGTGGGCACAGGCTCGGGCTCGGGCAGCCGAGCGGCAGCCAACAAAGCGGCCATTTTGGGCATGGCGTGTTCGGCCTCTTTGCCCCAGCCACCTGTTTCGCGAATGTTGACAAATCGGATGGGCGACACAGCGCCTTCGGTTTGCTCCGCCAGCTCCGTGAACAAACGCTTTTCTTGGGTGCAGGCCACCACCACGGTGTCGCCTGTTTTGACGGCTTGCTGAAACTGCCCCGCCTCACGGCGACACAAGCTGGTGTGCAGGTTTAATTTTTCACCCAGTGCTTGGCCCAGTGTCTGGGCTTGCAGGGGCATGGTTTGGTTGCAATTGCAAATCAGGGTGGTCATGTTGGGCTGTGGTGTCCGCCTGCAAGTCCGGTGTGACTTGCGAGTTGGGGGACTTTGCCACAAATGCCGCCGGTTCAGAGGCTGGTGCCCTGTGATCAGGGTTTTCCTGTGTTTTAGGAAACAAGTTCAACAACTCAGCGCCCACCATTTTTTGCAACATGCCTGCGGGCAAAGGGTCTGGGGTGTTGTAGTCCCCGATGTAAATATCCAAGCCATCCATGACGTTGAAGTGCGGGTCGGTGAAGAGCTTCTTCATGGCCGCGTTGCGCACCTCACCCGGCACGCCTTGCCGCATGTAGTTTTGAAAGTCAGAGGCCGGCGTCAAGCGCTCAACGTCTTCCAAAGTGGGAACGGGCTCTGGGCTCGCAAGTGCAGGGTCGGCGGCGTTGCCCACAGGGGCCGCACCCCCTGAAACGGCTGCACGTCCCAAGCCACCCGCAGGTCCTGAAGGCCCGCCTTGCGGCCCCAACTTGCTCGCGTGTGGCGGGTTGGCGGGCAATCCCTTCGCCGCATCAAGTGCACGGGGTACTCCAGCCGTTGACGACGGCTGACCTGACGCTGGCTTGGCAGAAGGCTCTTGCGTGTCCAGGCCTTGCTTGCGACGCGACCATCGGCTGAAGAAATGGTCGCTCATCCGCCCCTCCCGCCGCCTTTGCGTTTGCTGTCGGTGCTCACTGAAACGGGTTGCCCAAAGCGGTCTGTGAGGCGCTGAAAACTCTGGGGGCGTTGGCGTTTTTTTTCTTCGGGAACGAAGTGCTGCGAGGCAAACGCCATCATCCAGTCCACCACCTCTGCAGGTGCCGCAACCGTTTCAACGGTTTCTTGAGCGTCCAGCCATCGGCCCGCATCGTGGTAACTCAAACTCACCGCTTGAGGCACCGCTGTGGGCTCGCTGCCGTCATCTTTGTCAATCAGACGCCACATCACAAAATAGCAAGGCGTGGGCGAAGTGGCATTGAGCCAATAGCCTTCTGCATCGTCGGCAAAAAGCACCACCGACCCGCTGGGGTAAAGCCACAGCGATTCGTTTTCAGCCTGACGCAGACAACGCGGCTCAAGCCCAAAGCCAGTTTCGTGGGGCACCACATCGGCCAGCACCCAACGCCAAGGTTGCCAACGCGCCATCGGGCCCTGCACCGCCTCACGGCGCATCAGCACTGCCACATCAATTTGTGGACGAGAAGACATGTTGGGCAAACCCTTTGAAAAAAGAGGAGCGGTAGACCACTGAAAAAATGGCTGCCGTTGAGGGTGGTTTCGGCCACTGTAGAGGCAACGCAGAAACCGTGCGCAGGCAAGAATACCGCACCTTGGTGGGTTCTTGTTTTGCCATCGCTGTCGCCAACATCATCGCCATTTCCATTGCCCGGTCTTTGCCTTGTCACTTGTCGTTGAAACTGGTTTTGTTGATTGCCATGCCCGCACAGCTTCACCGAGCGTGAAAGGCATCAACCCACTTCAAGCGGGGAGAGCCGCCTCAACCCGCACCGCGCAATACTTGAACTCTGGAATCTTGCCAAACGGATCAAGGGCAGCATGGGTGAGCTCGTTGGCCGCGGCCTCGACAAAAGCAAACGGAATAAACACCGTCCCAGTGGGCGTGCCATCGTCTTGCCGCAACATCAACTCGACAGCACCGCGGCGCGAAGCGACACGAATCCGCTGACCCGGCTGCAACTGCAGACGGGCCATGTCGGAGGCGCACATCGAAGCGGTTGCAGCGGGCTCCAACGCATGCAAGACCGTGGCGCGGCGCGTCATGCTGCCGGTGTGCCAATGCTCAAGTTGCCGCCCGGTGATCAAGACCATGGGGTAGTCGCTGTCGGGTTGCTCGTGCGCAGAAATCACATCCACCGGCACCAACTGGACTCTGCCGTCGCGGGTCGGGAATTGGTCATGGAAAACGATGGGTTGCCCCGGGTCTTCGGCGCTCACACACGGATAGGTCACAGAGCCGGCATTCAATCGTGCCCAATCAATGCCCCCAATGGATGGGGCCATGGCTTGGCGCATTTCTTCGTAGACAGCGGCCACGCCTTCACGCTCACCGGCGTACTGCCAGTTCAGCCCCATGCGTTGTGCGATTTGCTGAATGATCCACAAATCAGGTTGGGCATCGCCCGGTGGTGACACCGCTTGGCGTCCCAGTTGCACGGTCCGGTCGGTGTTGCTCACCGTGCCGGTTTTTTCGGGCCACGCCGTGGCAGGCAACACCACATCGGCCAGCCAAGCGGTTTCGGTCAAGAAAATGTCTTGCACCACCAAGTGCTGCAGGCTGGCCAAAGCGTGGCGCGCATGGTGCAGATCGGGGTCGCTCATGGCCGGGTTCTCGCCCATGATGTACATGCCCCGCACCTTGTGAGGGTCGGACTCGGGGGCCAAGGCTTTGTGCATGATTTCAACCACGGTGTAGCCCGGTTGGTCATCGAGTGGGGTGCCCCAAAATTGTTCAAACCAAGCATGCGCCGACTTGTCGCTGACCCGTTGGTAGTTGGGAAACATCATGGGGATCAGCCCCACATCGCTGGCCCCCTGCACGTTGTTTTGTCCACGCAAAGGGTGCAAGCCAGTGCCGGGCCGGCCAATCTGGCCGGTGATGCTGGCCAAGGCAATCAGGCAGCGCACGTTGTCGGTGCCATGCACATGCTGGCTCACGCCCATGCCCCACAAAATCATGGCGGCTTTGGCACCGGCATAAGCCCGAGCCACTTCGCGGATGGTTTGCGCCGGTATGCCGCAAACCTCGCTCATTTTTTCTGGCGAGTAGTCTTGCACATGGCGCTTGAGCGCGGCCACGTTGTCGGCCCGTGTGGCCAAAAACGCCTCGTTGCACAAGCCCTCGGTCACGATGACGTGCAGCATGGCGTTGAGCAAAGCCACATCGGTATCGGCCTTGAACTGAAGCGTGCGCCAAGTGTGCCGCCCAATGTCGGTGATGCGGGGGTCGGCCAACACAATGCGCGTGCCGCGCTGAGCCGCGTTTTTCATCCAGCTGGCGGCCACAGGGTGGTTGGCGGTGGGGTTAGAGCCAATCACCAAAATCAGGTCGGCATGTTCCACATCGCGCACCGGGTTGCTGACCGCGCCCGAGCCCACGCCCTCCAGCAAGGCTGCCACGCTGGAGGCATGGCACAGCCGTGTGCAATGGTCGACGTTGTTGCTGCCAAAACCTGTGCGCACCAGCTTTTGAAACAAATAAGCTTCTTCGTTGCTGCCCTTGGCAGAGCCAAAACCTGCCAAAGACTTGGGGCCATATTGGTCACGCAACGCGTTCAGCGGTTGTGCGGCCAAGTCAAGCGCTTCTTCCCATGTGGCTTCGCGAAACACCTCGCGCCAATCGGTGCGGCCGTCCAACAGCGCCACCTCTTTGGCTATGCCGGGTTTGCGAATCAAAGGGCGGGTGATGCGCTCGGGGCTGTGGATGTAATCCATGCCAAAGCGGCCCTTGACGCACAAGCGCCCTTCGTTGGCTGGGCCTTCGCGGCCTTGCACACTGATGATTTTTTCGTCGCGCACTTGGTATGTGACCAAACAACCCACGCCACAAAACGGGCACACCGAGTCCACTTGGCGGTCCACCTTTTGGGGCCCCATGTGGCTCTTGGGCATGAGCGCGCCCGTGGGGCAAGCTTGCACACACTCGCCACAGCCAACACAACTGCTGGTCCCCATGGGGTCGGCCAAGTCAAATACCACTTGGGTGCGCGCGCCTCTGAAGGCCAAGCCAATCACATCGTTCACTTGCAGGTCGCGGCAAGCCCGTTGGCAACGGTTGCACTGGATACAGGCATCCAAATTCACGGCCATGGCCGGGTGCGTCAGGTCTGCGGGCACGGCCTCGCGGCGCAACTCGGCCAAGGCGGGTCGCACCGCCACGCCGTGGTGCTCGGCCCATTGGCTCAGTTCACCGTGCGGGGCTTCGGCCCGGTCGTCTAACCACTTGTGCCCTTGCTCGGGCAAGTCGGCCAGCAACATCTCGAGCACCATTTTTTGGCTTTTGACAGCGCGCTCGCTGTCGGTGCGCACTTGCATGCCGGGGGTCGCACTGCGGCAGCAACTGGGGGCCAGCGTGCGCTCGCCTTCAATTTCCACCACACAGGCACGGCAGTTGCCGTCAGGCGCCAAGCCCTCTTTGTGGCACAGATGAGGGATCGCGATGCCCAGGTCTTTGGCGATATTGAAAATACTTTGCCCCGCCGCAGCCTTCACGCTTTGGCCGTTCAGGGTGAATTCAATGGCGCTCATGGCGTGGCTCCTACTTCGTGTGGGAAATACGCCAACACGCACCGAATGGGGTTGGGCGCGGCCTGCCCCAAGCCACAAATGGACGCATCGCCCATGACTTGCGCCAAGTCATTCAGTGTCTCGGTGTCCCACACCTTTGCCGTCATGAGTTGCGCGGCTTTGTCAGTGCCCACGCGGCAAGGGGTGCATTGCCCACAGCTCTCGTGCGCAAAAAATCGCATGACATTCAAGGCCGCATCGCGAGCGCTGTCGTGCTGACTCAACACCATGACCGCGGCCGATCCGATAAAACAGCCATAGGGTTGCAAGGTATCAAAATCAAGTGGGATATCGGCCAGATGTGCGGGCAAGATGCCCCCACTGGCCCCACCGGGCAAATAGGCATAAAGCGAGTGTCCCTCGGCCATGCCACCACAGTATTCATCGACCAGTTCACGCAAAGTGATGCCAGCGGGCGCGAGCTTGACACCCGGTTCTTTGACGCGACCACTCACACTGAAACGGCGCAGACCGTGACGGCCATGTCGACCTTGCGAGGCAAAGCTTTCTGCACCGTTGTCCAACAACTCGCGAATCCAATACAAGGTTTCAAAATTGTGCTCAAGCGTCGGTCGCCCCCACAAACCCACCTCAGCAATGTAGGGAGGGCGCAGGCGCGGCTCACCCCGTTTGCCTTCAATGCTTTCAATCATGGCGGACTCTTCGCCGCAAATGTATGCACCGGCCCCTCGGCGCAGCTCGATCAGGGGCAATGGGCAAGGCGGGTGGGCACGCAAATCGGCCAACGCTTGCGTCAACAACAAGCGGGCCTCATGGTATTCGTCGCGCAGATAGATATAGACCGCATCAATGCCCACCACTTGGGCCGCAATCAGCAGGCCTTCGAGAAAACGGTGAGGGTCTGACTCGAGACAGGTACGGTCTTTGAAAGTGCCGGGCTCGCCTTCGTCAATGTTCACCGCCATCAACCGAGGTGCCGCTTGGCTGCGCACAATGCGCCACTTTCGGCCAGCCGGAAAGCCTGCACCCCCCAAACCCCTCAGGCCCGAGGACTCGAGTTGCTGAATCACCGTTTCGGCCTCGCACTCACCAGCGGCCAATTGCTGCGCCCAGCGGTAGCCACCGGCTTGGACATAGTCTTTCAGCTGCACCGCATGCGGCAATGCATGAGGTTGGGTTTGGTGGTTGGCCACGCGCTCGGACACGTTGGCCACACTGGCCTTGGCCACCGCTTGTTGGCCCACCTGCGCTGCGGGCGCTTGCTCACAGCGCCCCAAACACGGCACGGGCACCACTTTCACATCCAACAATTGAGTTTGCAATTGGCGCAACAAGGTGTCGCTGCCGGCAAGGGCACAACTCAAACTGTCGCAGACCCGCACCGTGATGCGGGGCGCGAGGTCGGTGTCTTTCAAAATTTCAAAGTGGTGGTAGAACGATGCCACCTCAAACACTTCCACCACAGACAAGCGCATCTCGGCGGCCAAGGCCACCAAGTGCCGCTCAAACAGACCCCGAAAATGGTCGTTCAGCACATGCAAGTGCTCGATCAAAAGATCCCGGCGGTGCCCCTCGGCCGGCGCAAGCCCAATCAGTGATTGCACCTCGGCGCGCGCTTCAGGCATGACCTGGCGGCCTTTGAGCTGAGCGCGGGGCTTGCCCAGCGCTTGCCGCATTTGGCTCAAATCAATGCGGGTTTCAGTAGTTGTTGGGGCCTGCATTGAATAAAAAGGGGTTCGGGGTTGCAGCCGCTGAGCTTGATGCGTGGGTGTGCAGTCGTTGCCTAGGCGCTGACAGAGCCGCTCAATATGTCTCTAAATGAAGACGGCCTTCTTTCTTCAGCGAACCGCCAACACTTTCCCAGTCGAGTCCGGCATTTTGGGCAATGTCGCGCAAGGCCATGACCACGCCCTCCTCCATGCTTTTGAGGCCACACACATAGAAAAATGTGTTGCTGTCTTTCAATAAGGCCGCGACATCAGCGGCGCGGTCGCGCAAAGCGTCTTGGACATAGCGCTTGGTTTTGCCGGCTTCACGCGAGAACGCAAACTCGATGTCAATGAAGTCTTTGGGCAAGTTGTTCAGTGGGCCAAAGTAAGGCAACTCAGCCGGCGTGCGTGCGCCAAAAAACAGCATCAGCTTGCCGCCCTCGAACTTGCCGCTGGCCCGCAGACGACGACGCCATTCGGTCATCGCGCGCATCGGCGCGCTGCCCGTGCCGGTGCAAATCATCACGATGTTGCTCTTGGGGTGATTGGGCATCAGAAAGCTGGCGCCAAAAGGCCCAATCACCTGCACTTTGTCACCCACTTTCAGGTCGCACATGTAGTTCGAACCCACGCCCCGAACCGGCTGGCCATCGTGGTCTTCAAGGACCCGCTTGATGGTGAGCGACAGGTTGTTATGACCCGGACGCTCGCCGTTGCGCGGACTGGCAATGGAGTATTGGCGAGCGTGGTGCGGCTTGCCCTTGGCGTCTTCTCCGGGTGGCAGGATGCCGATCGATTGGCCCTCCAACACGGGGAATGGCAGGTTGCCAAAGTCGAGCACGATGTGGTGCGTGTCGTAGTCTTGCTGGCCGTCTTGCTTGCCCACCTCGGTCACACGCAGGTTCCCTGTCACGGTGGCGGTGATGGTTTTGTCCTGTGCCTTGGGGCCGTAGAGGTTGGTGTAGGCGTGAGCTGCCGACCAAGGTGGAATGGTGGCGCCGAACTGAGCCGAGTTGAAACCCGAAGCCGCAGCGGTGCTGGCGGCGGATGAAGATGAGGCGGCAGCTTGCACCGCCGCTTGAGCAGCTTCTTGTGCGGCAACCGCATCGCCACCGGCATCACCAGTTGCTTCGGCAATTTCTTCGGCACTGAGTTCAGCGGGCAGCACGTCCCACTTGAGCTGTTCTTCGATGCTGTAGGCCTTGGCCTTGGGCATCGTGCGCCAGTTGTCAATCGAGCCGGTTGGGCATGGCGAAATGCAGTCCATGCAACCGTTGCAGATGTCGGCCTTAACCACGTAGTTGAGCGAGTCGTGCGTGATCGCACCCACCGGGCAAATCGCTTCGCAGGTGTTGCAGCGGATACAGATTTCCGGATCGATCAGGTGTTGCTTGATCAGCGTCGCTTCGGTGCTCATGTCTTGGCTTTCGGGTGTTTTGTATCTTTAGTCTGCTTGGTCCGCAACGGCATGGCCTAGGGCCGGTCTTCTCATACTGGATTACCAGAAATCGTCGCCCGGCCCTAGGCCATGCCGTCGCTCTGTGCCAGTTTTAAGCTCGGCAGTCTACCGGTGTTTGTGCGCTCGACGCACCCATGCAGTTGACAGGGGAAGGGGCGGGTGACGATTTCTGGTACCCCAGTATGAGGAACCCGCCCCTTCCTCTGCCAACTGCCGCCCCCAACATGAAGGCAGCAGTCAGATCAAAAGATCAATCAGTTAAAGCGGACGTAATCAAAGTCCACGGGCTGACGGTTGATGCCCATAACGGGTGGCGCGATCCAGTTGGCAAACTTGCCTGGCTCAACGCAACGGCCCATCAGGCTGGCCACATAGGCGCGGTCTTCGTTGGTCGGCAACCACTCGCCCACTTTGGACATCCACTCTTCGTCGCTCACCACACGGCCATCGGGCGTGATTTTGGCGCCAGACAAAGAGCCAATGTTGCGGTGGAACGCCTTGTGAGGGGCGGTCAAAGTGAAAGGAATACCCGCCTTAGAAATCACGCGGTTCCAACGGTCGATGCCGCCCTTGGAGTCGGTGATGTAGTCGTCGCGCAGCACTTCATTCAAAGCGTTGAGCATCGGCACTTCTTTTTCGATCAGCTTGCCGTCTTCAACCGACAAGATCTTGTAGCTGTTGCCCTTCAAGACGTGGTCGTCGGTGCGCTTGCCTTCTTCGTAACGGCCTTTCAAGCCCGAGCTGTAGAAGGTGGCGGCGTTGGACGATTGGTCAGCACCAAACAAGTCGATGGTCACCGAGAAGTGGAAGTTGATGTAGCGCTGGATGGTCGGCAAATCAATCACACCGGCGGCGCGCAGCTTGGCCACATCGTCGGTCTTGAGTTGGTTCATCACATCCACAGTGCGTTGGATGGTGCGGCTGACGCCCGACTCGCCCACAAACATGTGGTGGGCTTCTTCGGTCAGCATGAATTTGGTGGTACGGGCCAACGGGTCGAAAGCCGACTCAGCCAAAGCGCACAACTGGAACTTGCCGTCGCGGTCGGTGAAGTAGGTGAACATGAAGAAGGACAACCAGTCAGGGGTCTTCTCGTTGAAGGCCTGCAAGATGCGGGGGTTGTCTTCGTTGCCGCTGTTGCGCTGGAGCAAAGCATCGGCTTCTTCGCGGCCGTCTTTGCCAAAGTACTTGTGCAACAAGTACACCATCGCCCACAGGTGACGGCCTTCTTCGACGTTGATCTGAAACAGGTTGCGCAAGTCGTACATGCTGGGCGCGGTCAGACCCAAGTGGCGCTGCTGCTCAACAGAAGCGGGCTCGGTGTCGCCCTGGGTCACAATGATGCGGCGCAGGTTGGCGCGATGCTCGCCAGGCACATCTTGCCAAGCTTTTTCGCCAATGTGGTCACCAAAATGGATCTTGCGGTCTTGCTCGCCGGGGTTCAAGAAAACACCCCAACGGTAGTCACGCATCTTCACGTGGCCAAACTGCGCCCAGCCTTGCGGATCAACGCTCACGGCGGTACGCAGGTACACATCCATGTCTGTGGAACCTTCGGGGCCCATGTCGTCCCACCAGTTGATGAAGTTGGGTTGCCACTGTTCCAAGGCACGTTGCAAGGTGCGGTCTTCGCTCAGG
>JBEGTA010000093.1:0-3612 GCA_041179665.1 Pseudomonadota bacterium | reverse complement strand
CGCTTGACCACGCCGCTCACCTGCGGCTTGGCCCAATCCGGCGCAGGCGGCACCACACATGGCAATGCAATGCGGCCCACCCAGAATTCCCATCATCAAGGCCGTGATGGCCAAAGAGCTTTGCATGAAGTGATTGTTGAAATACCGTCGGTCTCATTTTCGACGATGCGCATGACTCGTTGCTTTCAACTACCGCCAAGCATCTGGTTAAATGATTTTTGAAAATCGATTGCGGTTGCGATCGGTCTGCAGATAACGGTCAAACACCATCGCCACTCCGCGCACAAAAAACCAGCCCATCGCCGTAACCTGAATGCCGGCATCGCTGAGTTGCACCAAGCCTTGGGCCTGCATGTCTTCGAGTTGCTCCAATTCACGTGCAAACATCGTTTTGAAGTCGATCAACCACGCCAAGTTGATGGCCTCAAACTCCAAATGACCCTGGCACATCAGCGCCATGATGACCGTGCGGCGAATCAGGTCGTCGCGGCTCAAATGAAGCCCACGCTCAACGGGGAAATGCCCACGGTCGAGCAAGTCGCAATACGCCTCCATGGTCTTGGCGTTTTGGCTGTAGGTTGAGCCAATGCGACCAATCGATGACACGCCCAATGCAATCAAGTCGCAATCAGCCTGCGTGCTGTAGCCCTGGAAATTGCGGTGCAAACGCCCTTGCCGCTTGGCCACGGCCAAGGCGTCATCGGGCAAGGCGAAATGGTCCATCCCAATGTAAACGTAGCCTGCTTGCGTCAATGCATCCAGAGAACGCGACAACATGGCCACTTTGTCATTGCCATTGGGCAACTCTTCAGCATGAATGCGCCGTTGTGGCTTAAAGCGTTCTGGCAAATGCGCGTAGGCATACAAAGCGATGCGATCCGGACGCAATTCGTTCACCTGCGCCAAGGTTCGGTCGAAGGAGGCTTGGGTTTGCAAAGGCAAACCGTAAATCAAATCGACATTGACGGACTCAAAACCCAAGCGTCTGGCCGAAGCCACCAGTGCAAAAACCTGTTCGGCGGGTTGCATGCGGTGCACCGCCTTTTGCACGGCAGGATCAAAGTCTTGAACCCCAAAACTCAAACGATTGAAGCCCAACTCGGCCAACACCGCCAATCGATTTTCATCCACCGTGCGCGGATCCACTTCAACCGAATATTCGCCCCCCGGTACAAATTCAAAATGCTCACGCAACAGGCTCATCAGTTGCCGCAATTCGTCGTCGCTCATGAACGTGGGCGTGCCGCCGCCTAGGTGCAATTGGCTGACCGATTGACCGCGCCCGATGAGTCGGGTGTGCAAAGCCATCTCCTTGCCGAGATACCGCAAGTAATCGCTGGCACGCTCTTTGTGTTTGGTGATGATTTTGTTGCAGGCACAGTAATAACAAAGCGACTCGCAGAAGGGGATATGCACATACAAAGATAGGGGCAGTGGTTTGCCCACGCCCCCCACTTGGCGCTCTGAGAGCGCCTCCACATAATCCTGCTCACCAAAGGCTTCCACAAAACGGTCGGCGGTGGGGTATGAGGTATAACGAGGTCCAGGCACATCGAAACGTGTCAGCAATTCGGGAGTCATGACAGCCATCGGGCAGCCCCTTAATTCAATCGTGTTCACAACAATGGTGTGAATGTGCCTGCTCAGTAATCCACGGGCATTGACTCACGTCAAATAAATAAAGGGTTTCTTTGCTTTTTCGGGATCGACTTCGTATTTGTCAAATCGAGGCGATTTTTAGGTTTATGCTTTAGGCTTGATCCAAGGCAAAGCTCACGCTTCCCCATGAGATAAAGAGAATGAATCCCCAAGCTATCAAAGTCGCCTGCTCCAACTGCAATCTGCGGGAGTTGTGCATGCCAGTGGGACTGTCCGACCAAGATTTGACCCGTCTGGACGACCTGGTTGCCGTGCGCCGCAAAGTCAAACGTGGTGACACCCTGTTCACCAACGGTGAAAAATTTACTTCGCTCTACGCCATTCGCACCGGTTTTTTCAAGACCTGTTTGGCCACCGAAGACGGTCGCGACCAAGTCACTGGCTTTCAAATGGCCGGTGAAATCATTGGTCTGGATGGCATCGTCAATGACCAGCACACCTGCGATGCCGTCGCTCTAGAAGATGCCGAAGTCTGTGTCATGCCCTTTGACCGGATTGAAGAAATTTCGCGCGAAGTGACTGCGCTGCAACACCATGTGCACAAAATCATGAGCCGAGAAATTGTGCGTGAGCACGGTGTCATGCTGCTCTTGGGCAGCATGCGGGCGGAAGAGCGTTTGGCGGCATTCTTGTTGAACCTGGTTCAACGCTTGCACGCCCGTGGCTTCTCGCAGTCTGAGTTGGTTTTGCGCATGACGCGCGAAGAAATTGGCAGCTACTTGGGTCTGAAGCTTGAAACCGTGAGCCGAACCTTTTCTAAGTTTGTGGAAGACGGCATTGTTGAAGTCAAACAACGGCATGTTCGCATCTTGAACACCGAAAGCCTGCAGCGACTGGTCAACAACCCCCAGTGCCATTGAGTTTGTATTGAGCCTGAAATAGTCTCAACTGACTCCGCCGCACCGATCTTGGCTCCAATTCAGCGCCGAGATTTCTCTGTGAAAAAATTCAGCAGCAGCCCTCTTGCCGGGCACACTCTGCGGGCCGTTGATCTGGAGACACGGGGCAACGGTTGACCTCAAATGGCGACATCGACAAAAGTGTGGTCAGGCCACTCGAGAGCATTGCCAAAGCCCAAAAAACAAAAAACGCCAAGGTGTAGACGCCTTGCCGTGAAAGTGCCAAGGGGTGTCCAAACCATTGCAGATCTTGCGGGTCCACCAAGCCAAACACCAGTATTTCGAGCAGGCCAGCGACCAAAAAAGCGGGCCACGCAATCCACATCAGTCTTTTCGCCAACATAGCGTCTCCTTCAGCCTGTTCTGGGCTTATTTTTTTGCATCCGGCGCAGGCAAAGTCCCTGTCGCTGCGTGGTTACGAGCTTGCACGGCCGGTGCCAAAGTGGTCAAGGTATCCGGCGCATCTGCCCTCACCTCGGCCGTCGATTTGCTCAGCACAGGGTCTTGCCCATTTGCGGCCAAATAAAAAGTGATGAAAGAAGCCACCACCACCAGCAAGGGTCCGGCAATCACCAACCAAAGGTGGCCAAAGGACCACCATGGACGCTGGCTTGAGGAGGAATTGGACATGTTGAACCTTTGATAAAAACCTCAACGAGGCACCAGGAAAACCGACTTTTCTTGCAAATCAGCTGGAGCTTGGCCCCCTGCCTGAAGGGATTGAATGGTAAACACAATCGGGTGTGAGCCAGCGGGTGCTGCTTCATAAGGCAATTGCAACCTGACCGAGACCCACAGCGACTCGGTGGCCGCCACTTGCACATCGCTGTCGGTCACCAAAGTCAAGCCCGGCAAGCCATGGGCTGAGAGTCGGAAGTTCATAGGCGTTTCGGCCGCGTTCATGATCTGCAAACGGTACACGTTTTCAATATGGCCACCCGACACGATGCGGGCCAGCGCAGCTCGGTCACGCACCACATCCACCTTGAATGGTTTGCGCAGACCCAAACTGGTGAACAAGGCGGCCACCACCACCAACAAAATAGCCATGTAA
>JBEGTA010000092.1:0-3974 GCA_041179665.1 Pseudomonadota bacterium | reverse complement strand
TTTGCCTATGTGCGCTTGCTGGGCTATGACTTTTTGAATGCCTCAGCAGCCGCCAAAATGATCAATGTCGCCACCAATTTATCGGCCCTGATGCTGTTCAGTTTCAAAGGGCATGTTTGGTGGCATTTGGCTTTGGCCATGGGCGCTGCCAACATCGTGGGCAGTCTGATTGGCACCCGCTTGGCTTTGAAACATGGTGCCGGTTTTGTGCGACATGTCTTCATCGTGGTGGTGTTGGCGCTGATTTGCAAAACCGCCTACGACACTTGGCTCAAGCCCTGAGACTCCATTTGATTTGACCCGCGTATTGGGCCAACGCCACGCCCGCCAAAGTCACGCCTGCCCCGGCAATCTTGATCCAGCTGTAATGCTCGCCCGACAAAGCCCAAGCAAACACACCCGCTGCGGGGGGCATCAAGTACATCAAGGGTGCAGTGCGCGCCACGCCACGCACCGTGTTGATCCAGCCCCACGCCAACCAACCGGCAAAGGCGGAAACCATGATGGACCAAAACAAACCAACCCAAGCCCAAAAGTCGAGCGTGGCCCATGGGGCTTGCAAGCCTTCTGGCATGGACAACAGCAACACAGGCAAGCCCCCCAAAAAAGTGGCGTAACCCATGGTCAAGACCGGGCCATGGCGCTCCATGACGGGCTTGACGGCCACGGTGTAATAAGAAAAGAACGCCGCAGCAATCAGCAAAATCAAATCGCCGCCACCGGCACGCCATTGACCACCAAGCAGTTTGTCGGACAAGAACATCAAGACCCCGAGCAAGGCCAACAAGACGCCGGCCAATTGCGGCACGCTGATGCGCTCCAAGCCTTGCAAACGCAAAATCAGCAACGTGAATATCGGGCCACAAGCCAAGATGACCGAACTGGAAAACGCTGTCGACCAGTGGATGCCGTAAGTCACCAAGCCCACATGCATTGAATGGCCAATAAAGCCCAGCCACGCCATGTGCATCCAGTCTTTGCGCGGCAAAGGGGGCAGCCAACGCCCAAAGCGCCAACGCATCAACAACAGCGCACACGCGGGCATGATCAGGTAACGTGCCCACAAAAATCCGCCCGGTGCGATCAAGCCAAACAAGTATTTTTGCAAGGTGAAGTTGCCACCCCAAATGACCACCAACACCAAGGCCACGGCCAAGGCGCGTTGGTCAAATCGGTGCAAAGCAGGTGGCATGTCCTGCTCAGTCTTCGACTGTGACCGGCACACGCTGCGCCAAAGCGCACATCAATTCATAGCCCACCGTGCCCGCGGCTTGCGCCACCTCATCGATGCTCAGCACCGCCCCTTGGGCCGACTGACCCCACAGGGTCACTTGGCTGCCGATGCCGGCGTGTGGCAGGTCGGTCAAGTCCACCACCAGCATGTCCATGCTGACACGGCCCAGCGTGCGGCCACGAACTCCCTGCACCAACACCGGGGTGTCTGTGGGGCACAGGCGCGGATAACCATCGGCATAGCCGCAAGCCACCACGCCAATGCGCATGGCCTTGTCGGCGACAAAACTGGAACCGTAACCCACGCTGTCCCCAGCCTCAAGGTTTTGCACGCCAATGATGTTGGCGTTCAAGCTCATGGCGGGCTGCAAGCCCCAGTGCGCGGCACTGTGCTCAGGAAAATCGGGTGCGCTGCCATACACCGCAATGCCCGGGCGAATCCAATCGGCCTTGACGGAGGCCGCTTGCGCATGCCGCAAAGTGGCCGCGCTGTTGCACAGACTGCGCTCGCCTGGCAAGTCGCGGGTGGCCTCTTCAAACCGGGCGACTTGCTCTGCAATGCCTTTGGAGCTGTCGGCATCGCTGAAATGGGTCATCAAAGAAATTTCGTCAACTTGGGGCAACGCATTCAAGCGTGTCCAAGCAGAGCGAAAACGCTGCGGTGCAAAGCCCAGTCGGTTCATACCGGAATTCATTTTGAGAAAAATCCGATGCGGCTCATGGGTTTTGTGCAACGCCAGCATGTCGATTTGTTCGTCGCAATGCACCGTGTGCCAGAGGTGCAGGCGCGAACACAACTCCAGGTCACGCGGCTCAAACACACCCTCGAGCAACAAAATGGGTCCACGCCATCCCAGTGCTCTGACCCGCTCGGCCTCGTTCAGGTCCAGCAGCGCAAAGCCGTCTGCCCCCCGCAAGCCCTCAAATGCCCGCTCAATGCCATGCCCGTAAGCATTGGCCTTGACCACCGCCCAAGCCTGCGCGTCGGGCGCAGCTCGCCGCGCGGCTGCCAAGTTGTGGCGCAGTGCGGCGGTGTGAATGGTGGCTTGTATGGGACGGGGCATGGGGTTGGGCGGGCAAAAATCCGCTTATGAAGTATGCCAGTTTCAATGAGCCGCAGACCGTGCGCGCTAGCCCTGGAGCAACTGCTGAGCTGCCAGATTCCTTGCGTCAAAAGGGGCTTGCAAATGATTTACACTGGCCCGCTGCTTCTCAACACCGCGCATTTCGCCTGATCCACTCAGACGCTGGCTGAACCTGTAATCCATGGAAGTTTTTCAGTTTTTGATGCCCATCTTTACCGAATACGGCTATTTGGCTGTTTTCGTGATGCTGCTGATCTGTGGTTTTGGTGTGCCTGTTCCTGAAGATGTCACCTTGGTCACCGGTGGCGTGATCGCCGGCTTGGGCCACGCCGATGTGCACACCATGTTTGCGGTGGGCATGGCGGGCGTGATGATTGGCGACGGCCTGATGTTCACCTTGGGCCGTTTGTATGGCCAGCGCATTGCGCAGCTGCCCGGCTTCCGCAAAATCCTCACACCCGAGCGCTTTGCCAGTGCGCAAGAAGCTTTTCAGAAATACGGCAAATGGGTCATGTTTGTCGCCCGCTTTCTGCCTGGGCTGCGCACCCCCGTGTTCTTTTCTGCGGGCATGAGCCACCGAGTGAGCTTTGGCACATGGTTCTTGATGGACGGTTTCGCCGCCCTGATCAGTGTGCCCATCTGGGTTTATCTGGGTTACTTTGGGGCTCAAAACTGGGACTGGATGTTCTCGGTGCTGCGTCAATTCCAACACGGCATCTTTGCACTGCTGGGCATTGGCATCGTCTGGTTGGGCTGGCGCTGGTGGCGCAAGCGCCAAACCCGTGCCGCAGCCAACACGCCCAACGATCCGTCCTGAGACCGATTCCCTGAATGGGTGCTACCTCTACCAAAAGTCTGGCTGTGGCCGGGCTGCTCGTCAACGCCTTCGCATGGGGCGTGTGTTGGTGGCCCTTTAAACAACTCGAAGCACAAGGCCTGCACCCACTGTGGGCCACCGCCTTGGTTTACGCCTTTGTCTTTGGCTCCATCGCGTTGTGGCTCTGGAAAACCGACCGACTGATTCGCTGGGGCCAACATCCTGGTTTGTGGATGCTCATGTTGGCCTCGGGTTTGACCAATGTGGGGTTCAACTGGGCGGTCACGGTGGGCGATGTGGTGCGCGTGGTCTTGCTCTTTTATTTGATGCCGGCTTGGTCGGTGCTGGTGGCGTGGTGGCTGTTGGACGAAAAACCCACCAGCATGGCCCTGTTGCGTTTGCTCATTGCGCTGACCGGTTTGTTCATCGTGCTGAAAACCCCTGAGACCCCTTGGCCGGTGCCCGAAAGCCTGTCCGATGTGCTGGCTTTGTTGAGTGGCTTCACCTTTGCCTTGACCAACACCTTACTGCTCAAGCTGAAACACACGCCCAGCTCATCGCGCACACTGGCCATGTTTGGCGGCGGCGCCGTCATGGCCACTTTGGCGGCCTTGGTGGGTTTGGGCCTTGGCGTGGTGCCCTCTGGACAAGCGCCAAGTTGGACATGGTTGCCCTACATTGCCATTTTGTGCGTCTCGTTTTTGTTGGGTAACCTGGCCTTGCAATACGGTGCCGCCCGCTTGGCCGCCCACACCACATCGCTGGTCATGTTGTCTGAAGTGCTGTTTGCCAGCGTCTCATCGGTCATGCTGGGCGCCTCCAACTGGGATCACCGCACC
>JBEGTA010000091.1:0-10337 GCA_041179665.1 Pseudomonadota bacterium | reverse complement strand
TGAAGACATTGCGGCCCCAGAAGAACAAGCGCAAATTGCGGCCTTGAAGCAAGCCGGACTGCAGGTGCACCCTGTTTGGCAGTCGAGCTTGCTCGAGCCAGAAAACCTGCCTTTTGATGTGTCCGAGATGCCGCAGGTTTTCACCACGTTTCGGCAAAAAATAGAAGCTGCGGGCGTACGGCCCTTGCCGCCACTCGAACGGCTGAGCGCCCTGCCCCCGCCACCTGCAGAGCCTTTACAGGGCCTCGCCCGCTGGCCAGCCCTCACAGAATCTCCGCAGCATTTGTTGCACGCTGAGGCCATGCTCTCGGGGCTTTCGCTGTCCGACAGCAACAGCATCGACAACAGCAACAGAAACGGCCAAGCGGCATCCAGCGCCAGCGGTCGACCCGCTTCAACCCAATGGCTAGGCGGGGAAAGCCGTGCCTTGGCTCATGTGTCAGAGTACCTCACACCACCATGGCCCGACCGCTACAAACAAACGCGCAATGCGCTGCAAGGCCAGCACACCAGCAGCCATTGGTCACCGTGGCTGGCGACGGGCGCTCTGTCTGCCCGCGCCGTGTGGGCCGCCCTGCAGCAATACGAACACACACACGGAGACAACGAGGGCACCTACTGGCTTTGGTTTGAATTGCTCTGGCGCGACAATTTCAGGTTTTTGCACTTACAACACGGCCGCCAACTGTATGCGGCGCGTGGCTTGTCGCAGTGGCCTCGTCCCTCGCACTTTCCGAAAGACTTTCAGCGCTGGTGCAATGGCAACACAGGCGAGCCCATTGTCGACGCGGGCATGCGTGAGTTAGCCGCCACTGGCTTCACCAGCAACCGCATGCGCCAGATCGTGGCCAGCTATTTGGTGCACGATCTGGCTTGCGATTGGCGAGCGGGTGCGGCTTGGTTTGAAGCGCAATTGGTGGACTTTGATGTCTACAGCAACCAAGGCAACTGGCTCTATGTCAGCGGCCGTGGCACCGACCCCCGCCAAGGACGGCGCTTTAATCCGCAGAAGCAAACCCAAGACCACGATCCGCAAGGCCGTTACCGCCAAGTTTGGCTGGGCCGATAATCAATGCCCATGAATAGAATTCAATCTTGGGGCGAGACCCTGCGCTTGTTGGTCGAGTTGTCGGCCACCGCGGCCTTTGCCTTGTCAGGCTTGATGGAGGCCGCACGCAAAAAACTCGATGCCGTTGGCGTGTGTGTAGTGGCTTTTTTGGCCGCTTTTGGCGGCGGCACCTTGCGCGACTTGTTGCTCGACCAACGGCCTTTTTTCTGGGTGCAACACACCGACATGCTCTGGGCCGTCTTGGCGCTGTGCGTGGGCGCCATGTTGTTCATGCGGCAGCGCCACTTTGAGGTCACCGAAAAAGCCATCCTCTGGCCTGACGCTTTGGGTTTGGGTTTGTTCACGGCCACCGGCGTTCACCACGCGCTACAAGCCCAGATGCCGCCCGTGGTGGCAGTGCTTATGGGGTTGATCACCGGTGTCTTTGGTGGCGTGTTGCGCGACATGGTCTGCAACGAAATTCCCAAGGCTTTCAAAGACCACCGCCCCTATGCCGTTTGCGCCTTTGCCGGGGCGTGGGTCTATGTGGGCCTTGGGGCAATCGATGCACCGGGTTGGTTGGCGCTGTCGGGCTGCTTGTGCGTGACCGTCGGCTTGCGGGCTTTGGCTTTGTGGCGCAACTGGCAACTGCCCGCTTGGCGGACCTGAAGCTTCTGTTGCATGCGCATTGGCTTTTCTCCTCAAACCCCCTAAACCTCGGCACTCTGGCTTGTGACGTCTAACCCATCGCTCAACACCAGCGCCTCGCTTTGGGGAGGCGTGTTCTTCTCTTTGGCGGCCGGCATGATGTGGGGCTTGGTTTTTGTGGGACCTCTGCTGTTGCCCGAATACCCTGCGGCGCTCCACACATTTGGCCGCTATTTGGCTTTTGGCCTGATTGCCTTGCCACTGGCCTACATGGACCGCCAAGAGATTCGCAGCTTGACCCGTGCCGACTGGTGGACCGCGCTCAAACTGGCCGCCATTGGCAACGTGCTGTATTACTTGTTTTTAGCCAGTGCCATTCAAAGAGCCGGTGGCGCTCTGCCCACCATGATCATTGGCACGCTGCCCGTGGTCATTGCGGTCTCAGCGAATTTGCTGAGCCACCAGCGCGATGGCCGATTTCCATGGCGCCAACTGTTGCCCCCGCTGCTGCTCATTTTGCTGGGCATTGGCTGCGTCAACCATGTCGAATGGCAAGCCTTGCTGCAACGCACCACAAATGGCCCAGCCAGCGACCTCAACAGCGAAACGTCGCGCTACATCAGCGGTGCGGCTCTGGCCGTGGGCGCGGTAATTTGCTGGACTTGGTATCCCCTGAAAAACGCCGATTGGCTGCGCGGCCATCCCGATCGGCATCCTCGCGTGTGGGCCACAGCGCAAGGACTGGCCACCCTGCCATTGGCCTTGTTGGGCTATGCCGCCTATTGGCTCTGGGCCCACACCACCCACGACCCGATGCCCATGCCTTTGGGCCCACGACCACTGGAGTTCATGGGACTCATGTTGGCGATTGGCCTGTTGGCCTCGTGGTTGGGCACCCTGTGTTGGAACGCAGCAGCCCAGCGTTTGCCCACGGCCTTGGCCGGACAACTCATTGTGTTTGAAACCTTGGCCGCACTCGGCTACGCATTTTGGTTGCGCGGCCACTGGCCCGAACCCCTCACCCTGGCAGGTATTGCCTTGCTGGTGGCCGGTGTGGTGGGCGGGGTGCGCATCAAGGCCCAGTGATCGCGCTTGAACATGGATGGCCCCTTGATCGGACCTTGAGTTGCCCCATATTGCGTGCAGCCAGCAAGCCCATGCTCAACAAAAGGAAAGGCCAATTAGCCAAAGACAAAAAACAAAATGACCGGTTCAGCGAAGCTGTTCATGAAGAAGGATCGTTGTCGTCGAGGGTGAAAAACAGCTGCTTAAGAAGTCAAACCTTGGGATGTCACCGAAGCCAAACACCCCAAAAAAGCAGATAATTTCCGATCGATAGTCAACTTAAAGCGGAACATGGCCACCCCTTTCAATTACAAGCACCTGTATTACTTTTGGGTGGTGGCCAAAGAAGGCGGCATCACCCGCGCGGCTGACAAACTGGACATGGCGGTCCAAACCGTGAGTGCACAAGTGCGCGAACTCGAACGCTCACTGGGCTATGCCCTTTTGAAACCCGCTGGACGCGGTTTGGTTTTGACCGATGCTGGCTTGGCGGCGATGCAACAAGCCGATCAGATCTTTCAGTTGGGTGAGATGCTGCCCACCAAAGTTCGCGATGCCGTGAGCTCGCCCACCGTTCGTCTGGCCGTGGGCATCTCGGACGGCTTGCCCAAACTGGTGGTGCAGCGCCTGCTGCAACCTGCCATGGCCGAGCCCAACTTGCGTTTGCTGTGCCACGAAGACGAGTTGGATGATTTGCTGGGCGACCTGGCGCTGCACCGTTTGGACGTGGTGCTGTCCGACCGCCCTGCGCCGAGCAACGCCAACATCAAGCTCTACAACCACGCCTTGGGCACTTCAGGGATGTCTTGGTACGGCAATGCCAAGCTGGTGCAACAGGCCAAAAAGAAGTTTCCAGCCAGCCTGGCCGACGTGCCTGTTTTGCTGCCCACGGCACACGCCGCGGTACGCGGGCGTATTGACCACTGGTTTGAACAGCATGGCGTTCAGCCGCGCATTGTTGGAGAGTTTGAAGACAGCGCCTTGCTCAAGACTTTTGGTGAAAGTGGCATGGGCGTTTTCCCGGCTGCGGAGTGGGTGCACGACGAGTTGCTGGCGCATTACGACGTGCAAAAGTTGGGGGCCTGTGGCCATGTCAAAGAACATTACTTCGCGATTGGCACCGAAAAGAAAGTGCAACACCCGCTGGTTCAGCGGCTGTTGCAAATTTCTACATCACTCTGATGCCGCCGCCGTAGAGGTACGCACACTCAGCAGCATGGTCAGCGCCAAAATACCGACCACCACACCCAAGGACGCGCCCACGGGGATTTTGTAGATGTCGATCAGACACATCTTGGTGCCGATGAAGACCAGAATGACGGCCAAGCCGTAGTTCAACAAGTGGAACTTGTTGGCCACTGCCGCGAGCAAGAAGTACATGGCCCGCAGTCCCAAAATGGCAAACACGTTGCTGGTCAAAACAATGAACGGATCGCTGGTGATGGCGAAGATCGCGGGAATGGAGTCGACCGCAAAAATCACATCGGTCAAAGCAATCAAGCAGATCACCATGAACAAGGGTGTGGCGATTTTCTGACCGTTTTCAACAGTCCAGAAATTTTCACCGTCGTAGTTTTTGCTGACAGGCAACATTTTGCGCAGCAACTTGAGCGCGGGGTTGTCTTCCAAATCGGGCTCTTTGCCAGCAGCCCACCACATCTTGATGCCAGTCAAAATCAAGAACGCGCCGAACACATACAAGATCCAGTGGAACTCGGCCAGCAACCAACCGCCGACCAAAATCATGACTGTGCGCAACACGATGGCACCAATGATGCCAATCATCAACACGCGTTTTTGGAAGGCCGAAGGCACTGCAAAATACGTGAATATCATCAAGAAGACAAAGATGTTGTCCACCGCCAGTGACTTCTCGATCAAGTAGCCGGTCAAAAACTCAAGCGACTTGGTATTGGCCAACTCGGTCGAGCCAGTGCTGTCCTTGATGGCCCACCAAAACAAGCCGTTGAACATGAAGCTCAAGGCGATCCAGATGATCGACCAGTTCAAAGCTTCTTTCACACCAATTTCATGGCTGCCTTGCTTTTTCAGCACGACAAAATCGACAAAAAGCGACACCAAGACAATGGCTACAAAAGTAGCCCATAGCCATAAGGGGGCAACGGTTTCCATTAACAACTCCTTGGTTTATTTCATTACCAGAACGGATAAATTCCGTCTGCAGAATTCCGGGCACTTTACTCGCTTAACAAAGCAACAGCAGCGCCCTGAAACTTGGACAGATTATTACTGAGCAAAATAAAGAATAACTTCCTATTTTTAGGAATGTCACACTGGATTTATCTGCTATCGGTGTACGCGGGCAGGCAAAAAAATGCCCCCATCTGGGGGCATTTTGGGGTTCGAGCAGTGATCACTCGGACGCGTTCACTCAAACGCGTTCAATCACCAGCGCAATGCCCTGCCCGACACCAATGCACATGGTGCACAGGGCATAACGGCCCGCTGTTTGCTGCAAGCGGTTGATCGCCGTGGTGACCAACCGTGCACCCGAGGCGCCCAGCGGATGGCCCAAGGCAATCGCACCGCCCCAAGCGTTCACGCGAGCATCGTCGTCTTTCAGACCCAGCAAGCGCAGCACAGCCAGGCCTTGTGCGGCAAAGGCTTCGTTCAGTTCAATCACATCCATGTGGTCGAGAGTCAAACCGGTTTGTGCCAGTACCTTGAGTGTGGCGGGGGCTGGGCCAATGCCCATCACGCGCGGGGCCACACCGGCAGTGGCCATGCCCACCACACGCGCCTTGGGTGTCAAACCATTTTTGGCGGCGGTGGCTTCGTCGGCCAAAAGCAAAGCGCAAGCGCCGTCGTTCACACCCGAGGCATTGCCAGCGGTCACGGTGCCGTCCGGGCGCACCACACCTTTGAGCTTGGCCAACGCTTCTAGGCTGGTTTCGCGGGGGTGTTCATCGGTGTCCACCAGAATGGCATCCCCCTTTTTCTGTGGAATGCTCACGCCCACGATCTCGCGGGCCAAGTGCCCTGCCTTGATGGCGGCCACCGCACGCAACTGGCTGTTGTAGGCCATCAGGTCTTGCGCTTCTCGCTCGATCTTGTAATCGGTGGCCACGTTCTCGGCGGTCTCGGGCATCGAATCCACGCCGTACTGGGCCTTCATCAGTTTGTTCACAAATCGCCAGCCAATCGTCGTGTCGTACACCGCGTTGGCGCGGCTGAACGCGCTCTCGGCCTTGGGCATGACAAACGGAGCGCGGCTCATGCTTTCCACGCCACCCGCAATCATCAAACCGGCTTCGCCCGACTTAATGGCGCGGGCAGCGGTGCCAATGGCATCCAGTCCCGAACCACACAGCCGGTTGATCGTGGCACCGGGCACATCAATGGGCAATCCCGCCAGCAAGCTGCTCATGTGGGCCACATTGCGGTTGTCTTCACCCGCTTGGTTGGCGCAGCCGTACAGCACGTCGGTCACCGCAGCCCAATCGACGTTGGGATTGCGCGCCATCAGGGCACGCAATGGCACTGCGCCGAGGTCATCGGTGCGCACGCTGCTCAAAGCACCGCCGTAGCGGCCAAACGGGGTACGGATGGCATCGCAAATGTAGGCTTGGTTCATATTTTCAGTCTCCGGATTGGGTGTTCATGCATTTTATTGCATGTTTTGATGGTTGATGAGATTGATTCTAGGACTTCACCTGTTTGAACAGCAGCTGGCCCCCAGCCCTGTTCACAGCCTGCCCTTGAAAGAACATAGGACAATCCACTCCATGCTGATCCAACCCTCACAAGCCGATGTGCGCCGCTTTTTTTGCGGTGTTTATGCCAAATCCAAAACCCCTGCGCCGCTCGAACCGATGGAAATGTTGGTCAGCCAATGGATTGAGGAGCACCCCGAATACCATGCCGAACTGGCCGATGTCGATGCCGCGCTGGCGGCTATGCACACCGCAGACCCGGGTCGAGAAAATCCATTTCTGCATTTGTCCATGCACCTGTCCATCAGCGAGCAATGCAGCATTGACCAACCCCGGGGCATTCGCCAAGCGGTGGAATTGCTCACCCACCGGTTGAACTCGCTGCACGATGCGCACCACCAGGCCATGGAATGTCTGGGCCGCATGGTGCATGAAAGCCAACGCTCTGGCCGCATGCCCGATGGGGAAGCCTACATCGCTTGCGTGCAAAGGCACGCCACCAAAGACTGAGTCGTATCAGGTCGCCATGCGGCCTTGGATGTGCGACAAGATGTCGGCCACGGCCACTTTGGTGGCTTCAGCGTCACGGCGGTGTTGGTACTCGACTTGACCCTCTTTCAGGCCTTTGTCGCCAATGGTCACGCGGTGCGGCACACCGATCAATTCCCAATCGGCAAACATCGCGCCAGGGCGCTCGCCCCGGTCGTCCAACATCACATCAACGCCTTCGGCGAGCAAGGCCGCATAAATGCGTTCGGCTTCAGCCTTGACGGCTTCGCTGCGGTCCATGCCAATCGGGCAAATGACCACTGTGAACGGCGCAATGGCGTCGGGCCAGATGATGCCGCGCTCGTCGTGGTTTTGCTCAATGGCGGCCGCAGGCAAGCGCGTCACGCCAATGCCGTAACAACCCATTTCCAAAAATTGGGGCTTGCCGGTTTCGTCCAAGAAAGTGGCATTCATGGCTTTGGAGTACTTGGTGCCCAGGTAAAACACATGGCCCACTTCAATGCCCCGTTCAATGGCCAATTCGCCTTGACCATCGGGCGACTTGTCGCCGGCCACCACGTTGCGAATGTCGGCCACCAAAGCAGGTTCAGGCAAATCGCGGCCCCAGTTGACACCGGTGATGTGGAAGTCTTCTTCGTTGGCACCGCAAATCCAATTGGCCATCACGGCCACATCGCGGTCGGCCACGGTGTGCACGGGCTTTTTCAGATTCAAGGGACCCAAGTAGCCAGGCTTACAGCCAAAGTGCTCTTCGATTTCGCTCAGCGTGGCAAAGCGGAAGCCGCCCTCCATGCCCGGCAATTTGCCGACCTTGACTTCGTTCATGTCGTGGTCGCCGCGCAGCAGCAAAAGCCAGACTTGCGACTTCACGATCTCGCCCTGCTCGTTCAGCACATCGGTGGCCAGCACCAGCGACTTGACGGTTGTGGACAAGGGCACATTCAGCAAGGCGGCAACGTCTTCGCAGGTGCTCTTGCCGGGCGTGGCTGTCTTGGTCAGCGCTTGAGTGGCTTCGCCACGCACTTGGCTGTGGGCCAAGGCCTCGGCTTTTTCGATGTTGGCCGCGTAATCGCTGTTCGGGCAGTACACGATGGCGTCTTCGCCCGTAGCCGCAATCACCTGAAACTCTTCAGACAAATCGCCACCGATAGCACCACTGTCCGCCGCCACCGCGCGGTAGGTCAAACCAAAACGGTCGAAGATTTTGCGATAAGCCGCAGCCATCACTTGGTAGCTGGCCTTGGCGCTGACCACGTCGCGGTCAAAACTGTAGGCGTCCTTCATGATGAATTCACGGCCACGCATCAGGCCAAAGCGAGGGCGGCGCTCGTCGCGGAACTTGGTCTGGATTTGGTAAAAGTTTTTCGGCAATTGCTTGTAGCTGCGCACTTCCTGGCGCACCACGTCGGTCACCACCTCTTCGCTGGTCGGCTGGATCACAAAATCACGGCCGTGGCGGTCTTTGATGCGCAACAACTCGGGGCCCATCTTTTCAAAACGTCCCGTCTCTTGCCAGAGTTCAGCCGGCTGCACCACCGGCATGGTCATCTCAATGGCGCCCGCGCGGTTCATCTCCTCGCGCACGATGGCTTCCACCTTGCGAATCACCCGCAAGCCCATGGGCATGTAGTTGTAAATGCCAGCGCCCAATTTTTTGATCATGCCGGCACGGGTCATCAATTTGTGGCTCACCACTTCGGCATCGGCGGGGGCTTCTTTGAGGGTGGAAATGAGGAATTGGGAGGCTTTCATTGCGACGGGCTAACTCTGCAAGGACATCAGGGAAACATCCAAGAGCAGGCGCTTGTGCGGCGTGCATAATGGACACAATTTAAAAAATTTGAGGTTGATTATGCTTGACCGTGAAGGCTTTAGGCCAAACGTCGGCATCATTCTGCTCAACCAGAGAAACCAGGTTTTCTGGGGTAAGCGCATACGCACCCACAGCTGGCAGTTTCCGCAAGGTGGCATCGATCGGGGGGAAAGCCCTGAGCAAGCGATGTACCGCGAACTGCACGAAGAAGTGGGGCTCCAACCGGAGCATGTGCGCATCGTGGCCCGGACCCGTGACTGGTTGCGCTATGAGGTGCCAGACCGCTTCATCCGCAGGGATGCTCGCGGCTTTTACAAGGGCCAGAAACAAATCTGGTACTTGCTGCAAATGGTCGCTCATGACCACCACTTGAATTTGCGCGCCACCGACCACCCGGAGTTCGACGCTTGGCGTTGGAACGACTATTGGGTGCCGCTCGATGTGGTGGTGGAGTTCAAGCGTGGCGTCTATGAAATGGCGTTGACGGAACTGGCCCGCTTTCTGCCGCGCAATGACCGACAAAACCGCTATCTGCGTGGCAATAACCGAGGTCCCCGTGAGGGCCATGACGCCGAAAACGGACCCAGCGAGCCCGTTCAACCACCCCACATGGAGCTGCCACCGGGGGCCAGTTTTGACCCCAATCCGCAAGGATAAGCCCAACAAAAAGCCCGCATTTGCGGGCTTTTTTTCGTCACCGGCTAAGAATCAGATTGTCGCGGTGCACCATCTCAGGCTCTGCGGTGTAGCCCAGCAGCGCCTCGTATTCGTGCGAGGGCTTGCGGCACAACATGCGTGCTTCGGCACTGGCGTAATTGGCCAAGCCGCGAGCAATTTCCACGCCCTGCTCATCGCGAATGGCAATGACGTCGCCACGCGAAAAGTCACCCGTCACCCCACTCATGCCAATGGGCAACAGGCTCTTGCCTTCGGTCAAAACTTTGTGGGCTGCACCTGCGTCAACGGTCACCGAGCCACGCAATTGCAGATGGTCGGCCATCCATTGTTTGCGCGCTTGCTGTTTGGCGGTTTGCGCCACCAGCAAAGTGCCCATGTTGTCGCCTTGCGCCAAGCGCAACAACGCATCGGGCTCGCGGCCCCAAGCAATCACGGTCGACGCCCCAGAGCCGGCAGCCCGTTTGGCCGCCAATATTTTGGTGATCATGCCGCCTTTGCCCAGACTGGAGCCTGCGCCACCTGCCATGCGCTCAAGAGCAGGATCGCCCGCATGGGCTTCGTGCACGAACGTGGCCGAGCTGTCTTTGCGGGGGTCTGCGGTGTACAAACCTTTTTGGTCGGTCAAGATCACCAGCAAGTCGGCTTCGATCAAATTGGCCACCAAGGCGCCCAAGGTGTCGTTGTCACCAAACTTGATTTCGTCATTCACCACCGTGTCGTTTTCGTTGATGACCGGCAACACGCGGTGCTGCAACAAGGTCAACAAGGTCGAGCGGGCATTGAGGTAACGCTCACGGTCGGCCAAGTCGGCGTGCGTCAACAGCACTTGGGCACTGCCCATGCCGTTTTCACGCAGTTTGGTCTCGTACATTTGCGCCAGCCCCATTTGCCCCACCGCCGC
>JBEGTA010000090.1:0-4415 GCA_041179665.1 Pseudomonadota bacterium | reverse complement strand
GTCTTGCCTTCTTTGCTCAGGTTTTGAATGATCACGTCCACTTCGATGTTGGCGTCAGCCACTGCGCCCAAGATTTGGTAAGCAATGCCTGGCTTGTCGGGCACGCCCAGTACAGAGATTTTGGCTTCGTCGCGGTTGAATGCGATGCCGGATACGACGGCTTGTTCCATTTGTTCGTCTTCCTCAAAAGTGATCAGGGTGCCAGATGCGGCTTCTTCGTTGATGTCGATGTCCCAAGGCGTAAAGCTGGACAGCACGCGCATGGGCACTTTGTATTTACCGGCAAATTCGACGGAGCGGATTTGCAAGACTTTGGAGCCGAGGGAGGCCATCTCCAGCATTTCCTCAAAGCTCACGGTTTGCAAGCGGCGGGCTTCGGGCACCACGCGGGGGTCGGTGGTGTAGACGCCATCCACATCGGTGTAGATCAGGCACTCGTCGGCTTTCAGTGCCGCAGCCACGGCCACTGCAGAGGTGTCAGAGCCACCACGACCCAAAGTAGTGATGTTGCCGTTGTCGTCCACACCCTGAAAGCCCGTGATGATGACGACTTTTCCGGCATCCAAGTCGGCGCGCACGCGCAAATCGTCAATCGACTCGATGCGGGCTTTGGTAAATGCACTGTTGGTTTTGATGGGCACTTGCCAGCCGGCGTAGCTGACCGAAGGCTGGCCTTCGGACTGCAAAGCAATGGCCAACAACGCGGAAGACGCTTGCTCACCGGTTGAGGCCAGCATGTCGAGTTCGCGGTTGTAGTCGTCGCCAGGTTTGGACGGTGCCAACTCTTTGGCCAAGCCGAGAAGGCGGTTGGTTTCGCCACTCATGGCACTGGGAACCACCACGATTTGGTGGCCTGCGCGCGCCCATTTGGCAACGCGCTTGGCGACATTACGAATGCGCTCGGTAGAGCCCATCGAGGTGCCGCCGTATTTGTGAACGATCAAAGCCATTTGAAGTTATGAATAAAGTTTGACAGCGATTGCAATTAAAAACTGCCCGCAACGCAGACGTTTTATGGGAGATTTCACCCAGCAAAGCCTGTCAATTGTACCCATCGGGCTGACGCTTTCTTGACCCATGCGCCCCTTCCGGGGTGGGCGCTCAGGCCGGGTAAGTCAAATGCGCGCCATTGCGCCCGACATAAGCCTGCCCCACCTTCAAATGCAGGCGATGACCTCGGGTGGTGCAAGCCGCCACTTGGTCGAGCAACTCATGCAGTTGGGCCGCGCTGGGGGTGGTGGCATGGTGCTGGCGCAACCAGTGGCGCAGCACCAAGGCCTGACGCGCCCGGCTCAGTTGCTGCAAGGCCTCAATGCGGGGCGGCACACCAATGCGGGCCAAGTCTTCTGCGGCCACCTCGTTGAGGGCCTCTTGCGCTTGCGCCGCGTGGGCGGCACTGCGGGCAAAAGTGTCTCTGAACGCGGGCAAAGCCTGCGCCAGTGCGGGCAAAAGCTGGGCTCGAATTCGGTTGCGGGTGAACCGCACATCGGTATTGGTCGGGTCTTCGATCCACCGTGGCACGGCATCTGGGGCTTGGCTGCCCAACCACTCGCGCAGCGCCATGCCGGGCACCGACAACAAAGGGCGGTGCCATTGCAGCCCCAAGCGGTGCCAGCGCGCCGGCATGCTGGCCAAACCGGGCAAGCCCGCACCCCGAGACAGCGCCAACAGCAAGGTCTCCACTTGGTCATCGGCGTGTTGGGCCAGAACCACGTCTTCTATTTCAGGCCACTCGGCCCGGACAGCATCGGCCAAGGCCGCATAACGGGCTTTGCGAGCCGCGTCTTCGGGGCTTTCGCCGGGTGCAGGGTGGGCTTGAACACGCCGCACCACCAGAGGCACCTGCAACTGCAGGCAAGTGGCTTGGCATTGGGCCTCAAAATCATCCGCGGCGGCTTGCAAGCCATGGTGCACATGCACCGCCCTCACCTGCCCGGGCCAACGCTGTGCACAGGCGAGCAACAAGGCGGTGGAGTCGGCCCCACCACTGAAAGCAACCACAAAAGGAAGGCCCGGGCTGAATGCAGCCAGGGCCTGTTCGAGAGTTTGAGCCATGTGCCAAGCCTGACGGCTCACCTGCCGCTTATTTGCTGGCTTTGGTGTCGGTGAAGCGGCCGTAGCTGTTCAGGCGTTCGTAGCGTCGCTCTAACAACTCTTTGGGCTTCAGGTCGGCCACTTGACGCCAAGCATCTCCGAGTGCCCGCTTCAAGAAGGAGACCATTTGATCGGTGTCACGGTGAGCGCCACCCACCGGCTCGTTAACGATTTTGTCCACCAGGTTCAGGGCCTTCAGGCGGTGCGCGGTGATGCCAAGAGCATCCGCAGCCACTTCGGCCTTGTCACTGGTTTTCCACAAAATAGAGGCGCAGCCTTCGGGGCTGATGACCGAGTAAACCGAGTACTGCAGCATCAACACCTGATCGGCCACAGAAATGGCCAAGGCGCCACCCGAGCCGCCTTCACCAATGATGGTGGTGATGATCGGCACCTCGAGTTGGGCCATCTCATAAATGTTGCGCCCAATGGCTTCGGACTGGCCGCGCTCTTCGGCGTCAATGCCGGGATATGCCCCTGGGGTATCGACAAACGTAAACACCGGCAGCTTGAACTTTTCTGCGGTCTTCATCAGGCGCAGCGCTTTGCGATAGCCCTCAGGCTTGCTCATGCCAAAGTTGCGCATGGTGCGCTCTTTGGTGTCGCGGCCCTTTTGCTGGCCCAGCACCATGCAGGCCTGGCCATTGAAACGGGCCAAGCCGCCCACGATTGACAAGTCGTCGGCAAAGTGCCGGTCGCCATGCATTTCGGTGAAATCGGTGAAGATGCCGTTGATGTAGTCGAGGGTGTAAGGCCGCTCAGGGTGACGCGCGATCTTGGTGATTTGCCAAGGCGTCAGGTCACTGTAGATGTCTTTGGTCAGCTGCTGGCTTTTTTTGCTCAACTGGTCGATTTCAAGGGTGATGTCGACAGCGGACTCGGTTTGCACGTAACGCAACTCTTCGATCTTGGCCTCGAGTTCGGCAACAGGTTGCTCAAAGTCGAGAAAGGTTTTTTTGGCCAAGTTTTACTCCTCTATTCATAACCGGGTGGACGCCTCGTCCAACCCTCAATACGCCACGGGCACGGGATCCAGTGAGCGCCAAATATACCAAGTTGCCACGGTCGAAAAAGGACTCCAGGCTTGGGCCACCTCACGGGCATCGCTGCGACTGACCGGCTCCCCCGAAAAATAGTTGCGACTGATGCCGTTGATCAGCCCCACGTCGTCCAAAGGCAGCACATTGGGGCGCATCAGGTGAAAAATCAAAAACATCTCAGCCGTCCAGCGGCCAATGCCGCGAATGGCCACCAACTCATCGATGATGGCGTCGTCGTCCATGTCTTGCCAAGCCTTGACATGGACCGTGCCCGAACTGAAATGCACGGCCAAATCGACCAAATACTCCACTTTGCGGGCCGACAAACCCGCCGCACGCATGTCGTCCACTTTCAGCTTGAGCACCGCGGCTGGGGTGAGCCGCTTGGTCAAGACAGAAAAACGGTCCCACACCGATTGCGCGGCCTTGACTGAGATTTGCTGCCCCACGATGGAGCGCGCCAAGGTGACAAACGCATCGCCACGGGTTTCCAAAATGGCGTCGCCAAACTGGGGAATGAGCTTTTTCATGACCCGGTCTTTTTTGGCCAGGTGCGCGCACGCCTCGGCCCAATAGGCGGGAGTCACGGGAACGACGGGGGCTGTCACTGGACGCCCTCCCATGTGGTGCCGGTGGCAGAGTCTTTCAGCACAATGCCTTGGGCCAACAAGTCGTTGCGAATGCGATCGGCTTCGGCAAAGTTCTTGGCTTTTTTGGCCTCTGCACGGGCTTGGATTTGTGCCTGAATCGCGTCTTCGCCCAAGCCAACACCCGATTGCAGGTAGACCGTCGGGTCGGTTTGCAACAAACCCAGCAAGGCGCCCAGACTTTTCAGCAAGCCTGACTTTTCTGCAGAGCCCGTGCGGTTGACTTCGCTGGCCAACTCAAACAAAACGGCCACGGCTTCGGGGGTGCCAAAGTCTTCATCCATAGCGGCCTTGAACCGAGCGGCCAATGGGTCGGCCCAGTCGATGGCCACAGGCACGGGGGGCACGGCTTGTAGTGCGGTATAGAGGCGTTTGAGTGCGCCTTTGGCGTCGTTCAGGTGCACGTCGCTGTAGTTCAGGGCACTGCGGTAATGGCTGCGCACAATGAAAAAGCGCACAGTCTCGGCGTCGAACTCTTTCAACACATCGCGAATGGTGAAAAAGTTGCCCAAACTCTTGGACATTTTTTCGTTGTCCACATTGATGAAGCCGTTGTGCATCCAAAAACGCGCCAAGGGCTGACCGTTGGCGCCTTCACTTTGGGCGATTTCGTTTTCATGGTGCGGAAACTGCA
>JBEGTA010000089.1:0-3875 GCA_041179665.1 Pseudomonadota bacterium | reverse complement strand
GCGACCATCCTGATTTGCACGCCCATCTTCATGCCCATTGCCATGCATTTCGGCATGGACCCGATGCAGTTCGGCATCATGATGCTGATCAATTGCGCCTTGGGCTTGAACACCCCACCGGTGGGCTCGGTGCAGTTTGTCGGGTGTGCCATTGGCGGCATATCGGTCGGCCAAGTCATGCGCACCATTGCGCCTTTCTATGGGGCCTTGACGGTGGCCATGCTGTTGGTGACTTATGTGCCGCAGTTCACACTCTGGTTGCCGGGCTTGCTCATGTAAGCCGACGCGATGCAACACACCATTTGTCATGTGCGTGTCACGCCGATCGCCTTTCGCGATCCGCCATTGCTGAACGCCGCAGGCATTCACGAGCCTTGGGCGTTGCGCTCGATCATCGAGATCGAAACGAACACGGCTTATGTGGGCATCAATGAAACTTATGGCGACCAAGCCATGTTGGACGTGCTGGCCAAAGCCGCACCTGCCTTGCAAGGGCTGTCACCTTGGGCCCTGAATGAGATGGAAGCCCGGGTGCGGGCGTTGGTGCAGCCTGCGGCCGGAGGCTCGGAGTTTTTGGGCGAGCAAATTTCTCTGGCCCCAGGCACCCATGTTTCCAAAAATGTGGCCAAGGTCATCAGTGCCTTTGAGGTCGCCATGCTCGATTTGCAAGGGCAGTTGGCCCAAGCCCCGGTGGTTGATTTGCTCGGTGGCGCGGTGCGCGATGCAGTGCCTTTCAGTGCTTATTTGTTCTTCAAGTACGCGCAGCACATTGACAAGCCCTACAGCCCTGACCCCTTTGGCGAGGGCTTGAACTCGACACAAATGGTGGCGCAAGCGCGCCGCATGATTGACCAATACGGCTTCAAGAGCATCAAGCTCAAGGCCGGTGCCTTGCCCCCTGAACAGGAGGTGGACACGCTGCTGGCCTTGGCCAAAGCCTTTCCTGGCGCACCCTTGCGTATCGACCCCAATGCCAATTGGTCTGTGGCCACCAGCTTGAAAGCCGTAGAGCAGTTGCGAGGCGTTTTGGAGTATTACGAAGACCCCGCCCCAGGCCTGGAGGGCATGGCCGCGGTGGCCAAGGCGTGTGATGTGCCACTGGCCACCAACATGGTGGTGACCGATTTCCCTGAGTTTGCGCGCAACGTGCGCATGGGCTGCCCGGTGCGCATTGTGCTCAGCGACCACCACTATTGGGGCGGCCTGCGCAGCACCCAACAACTCTCGCGGCTGTGCCAGACTTTTGACATGGGTTTGTCGATGCATTCCAATTCGCACTTGGGCATCAGTTTGATCGCGATGACGCATCTGGCTGCGGCAGTGCCGCTGTTGTCTTATGCGTGTGACACGCACTACCCTTGGCAAGACGAAGAAATTGTGCAGGGCGGTCGCCTTCAGTTTGAGGGCGGTAGCTTGCGCGTGCCAACGGGTGCTGGCTTAGGGGTGCGCATTGACCCCGAGGCGCTGAAGCGGCTGCATGACAACTGGTTGCACTGCGGCATTCGCCATCGCGATGACTTGGGCCAAATGCGCAAATACGATTCTTCCTTCACGGGCAAACAACCGCGTTACTGACATGAGCAACTCCCTTCGTCCTTTGGCCATTCGCATGCATCCGAATGACAACGTGGCCATCATTGCCAACGACGGTGGCCTGCCGGCCGACACCCTCATGCCCGATGGTCCGGCAGCCGGCTTGACGCTGCGTGACAAGGTGCCCCAAGGGCACAAAGTGGCCCTGACCGAGATTGCGGCGGGTCAGGCGGTGGTGCGCTATAACGTGCCAGTGGGGTATGCCCGTGAAACCATTGCCGCAGGCCGTTGGGTGCACGAACGGTTGTTGGACATTCCGGCCGCACGTGAATTGCAAGGCCTGCCGATGGCGACGGTTTCTTCCGCCCCGCCGACACCCCTTGAAGGCCACACATTTGAAGGGTATGTCAATGCCGATGGCTCGGTGGGCACGCGCAACTTGCTGGCCATCACCACCACGGTGCAGTGTGTGGCTGGTGTGGTGAAGCTGGCGGTTGAACGCATTGAGCGAGATGTGTTGCCGCTGTATCCCCATGTCGATGGGGTGGTCGGGCTGGAGCACAGCTATGGCTGTGGCGTGGCCATTGATGCGCCGGGTGCCGAAATTCCCATTCGCACACTGCGCAACATCAGCCTGAACCCCAACTTTGGCGGTGAGGTGATGGTGGTGAGTTTGGGTTGCGAAAAACTGCAGCCTTCGCGCCTGTTGCCGCCCGGCAGTTTTCCGATTCACGATGCCAAAAGCGCCGACACAGGCCCCGATCTCGTGTGCTTGCAAGACGATGAGCATGTGGGCTTCATGTCCATGATTGACGACATCGTGCAGCGGGCAAAACCCCATTTAGAGCGACTGAATGCACGTCGTCGCCAGACGGTGCCTGCCAGCGCCTTGGTGGTGGGGGTTCAGTGCGGGGGCAGTGACGCGTTTTCTGGCGTCACGGCCAACCCGGCGGTGGGCTACATGACCGACTTGGTGGTGCGAGCTGGGGGCACAGTGATGTTTTCAGAAAACACCGAAGTGCGCGACGCGGTCGAACAA
Organism: Pseudomonadota bacterium; assembly: GCA_041179665.1. GTDB lineage: Bacteria > Pseudomonadota > Gammaproteobacteria > Burkholderiales > Burkholderiaceae_C > Limnohabitans_A. The sequence continues at coordinate 1,303 of JBEGTA010000089.1, read as the reverse complement.
CTCACCAGCCGCGCCGTCAATGAGCAGGTGGCCCACGATGTGGTGCGCGAGCTGCGTTGGTACGACCAGTACTTGGACCGTGGGCGTGCTGACCGCACGGCGAACACCACGCCAGGCAACAAAGCCGGGGGTCTGTCCAACATCGCTGAAAAAGCCATGGGCTCCATCATCAAAAGTGGCAGCGGCAGTATTGCCAGCGTGTTGCCGCCCGGCGAAAAATTACGCGCCGACCAAAAAGGGCTGGTCTTTGCGGCCACGCCTGCCAGCGATTTCATTTGTGGCACCTTGCAGTTGGCGGCCGGCATGAATGTGCATGTCTTCACCACCGGGCGCGGCACACCCTATGGTTTGCAAGCCTGCCCCGTGATCAAGGTGGCCACCCGCAGCGATTTGGCGCGGCGTTGGCACGATCTGATGGATTTCAATGCGGGCCAGATTGCCGACGGTGCGATGACGATTGAAGAAGCCGGTTGGGCCCTGTTTCACAGCCTGTTGAAAACAGCCAGCGGCGAAAAAACATGGGCCGAGCATTGGAAGCTGCACAACGCGCTGGTGTTGTTCAACCCGGCGCCGATTACCTGAATTGCCAATCGACTGAATTATTTTTTTGACCCCACCACACGAGGAGACAGAGATGATGAAAAAACGACAAACAGTGATTGCCATCGGCATTGCTGCGCTGGGTTTGCTGACTCAAGGGCAAGCCTTGGCACAAGCGGATTACCCGAACAAACCCATCAAATTGATCGTCGCCTTTCCGCCCGGGGGCACCAGCGATGTCATGGGGCGCTTGATGGCCGAGGAGTTGAGCAAAGTCCTCAAACAGCAGGTAGTGGTTGAGAACATTGGCGGCGCCGGTGGTGTGGTGGGCACAGACCGTGCCGTCAAATTGCCGGCCGATGGTTATACCATCATCCAAACTGGCGTCGGACAAAACGCCGTGGCGCATGGTTTGGACCCCAACCTCAAGTACAACTCGTTGACCGATTTCATCCACCTCACTCAGGTGCATTCGGGCCCCAATGTGTTGCTGGTGCATCCGGCGCAACCCTTCAAGACTGTCAAAGAATTGGTGGAGTACGCCAAGAAAAACCCCGGCAAGCTGGACTATGGCTTTACCCATGCCGCCTCGGGCCACATGGCCATGGAGTTGTTCAAGCAAACCGCTGGCGTGTTCATGACGGGCATTCCCTACAAAGGCGGCGGCCCCATGCTCAACGATTTGTTGGCGGGCACCATTCCCATGGTGTTCCTGAACCAAGACGTGGCGTTGCCGCACATCAAGGCGGGTAAATTGCGCGCA